>CAVHKC010000132.1:0-4738 GCA_963636455.1 Ruthenibacterium lactatiformans | reverse complement strand
GTCTCTGCCATCCGTGTTTCATGTTCATTATTTCTATCATCTTCTTGTGAATAAATCAGGCTTGTATCGGAGATTTTCTCATCATCTGCCGTATCTTCACTGCGGTTTATTCCAAGCACTTCATTTGCAAATTCTTCGGCTTCATCATCGAGTTTCGCCTCTGCCATTGCCTCTTTTTCGTCAAATTTCTTATTTGTTCCGTCCTCAAAATATTCGCTCATTATATTTTCATACATTTGCTGCTGTTCGGGCGTGAGCGATTTATGTGCGAACTTGAGTTCAAGCGCCCTTTTCAGATAATCTCCGTTTGCGAACCACAAGATCAGCTCATCGCAGGTGTCGGCGCATTTGTTTCCCATTCCCGCCTCGTGGTAGAGCTTTGCCAGTTCGAAAAGCCACTTTTCATCAAGTTCTTTTGATGTATATTCTTCAAGAATTTTAATCTTGTCTTTTTTTGATAATCCCCCGAAGTCGGCTATATAATACTTGAGCAGAAATCTTTGATTGTCATGCGGAGCCAAGCGGCAGAAGTCCTCATAATATGCCACTGCCGAGTCAACATCCTTCAACTTCAAGGACAACATAACCAGCCTTGCCGCCATGGACTTGGAAGTTCCGGTTCTTTCGTAAGCCACCTCAAGAGTTGCCTTGGCAAGACTTGGTTTTCCTACTCTTTCATATGAACTTGCAATTATTTCCAGCACGCTTATTTCTTTAATCTTCCTTGGCTGAAGCTCGCGCGCAAACATAATTACCCTGTCATAATCTTTTCTTGCATATCCTGTCTTGATTTCGTTTACAATCTCGCGATATTCCTGTCTGTCCATTTTAAATCTCCACTCTTCCTTCAAGAGCTCGAAGCAGCGTTACTTCGTCAATGCATTCAAGGTCTCCTCCGACCGGAACGCCGCTTGCAATACGGCTTACCTTTATTCCGGCGGGTTTTAGAAGCTTGCTTATGTACATTGCCGTCGTTTCCCCTTCCAGGCTTGAATTGGTTGCAACTATAACTTCTTTGACATCACCTTTCAGTCTTTCGACAAGTTCCTTGAGTTTGATGTCTGACGGGCCGATTCCCAGCATCGGCGAAATGGCCCCGTGAAGTACATGATAAACTCCGTCATATTTTCCTGTTTTTTCATATGCCGCAAGATCCCTCGCCGACTCAACAACCATAATGGTTTCATGGTCACGTTCGGGGTTTTTGCAAATCGGGCACTCTTCTTCATCCGTTATTGTATAACAGGTTTTGCAGTATCTTATGTTTTTTCTGGCGTCCACAATTGAATCTGCCAGTTCTTCGGCTTCGCCTTCGGGCATGTTTATTATGTGGAAAGCCATTCTTGCCGCCGATTTCGGCCCTATGCCCGGAAGTTTGGACAACTGTCCGATAAGCTTCAGGATGCGATCGCTAAAATAGTCCACCCATGCCTCCGCCTATTCCGCCCGTTATGGCAGAAATTCTGTTTTTTGTAAGATCTTCCATCTTCCTTAAGCCTTCGTTAACAGCCGCCGTTATGAGATCTTCAAGCATTTCGACATCGTCCGGATCAACCGCCTCTTTGGCAATCTTTATTGATGTTATTTCCTTTTTGCCGGAAACTGTTACCTCGACTGCGCCGCCGCCTGCCGTGGCAGTAACCGACTCGTTTTCCAATTCCTGGGTGGCTTCTTCCATCTGCCTTTGCATTTTCTGTGCCTGCTTAAGCAGATTTCCCATATTTGTCGGCATTCCGCCGCCATATCCTTTAGCCATTATGCTTCCTCCTCTATGTTCATCATTACATTTTCTTTGAGCAGCTGTTCTATTCTTTGTTCGTTATAATCAGGTTCATATTCCGATTCGAATGCCGGCATTGCTTCCGCTGCCATTTGTGTTTTCACCGGCGGAAGTCCTTTAAGAGTGGGCACCTCAACATTTCCCAAAACCACCGAGAGCGAAATATCGCATCCTGTTGTATTTTTTATAAGCTCCTTAAGTCCTTCCTTCCACTCGTCAATCAGATGAAACCCGATATTGTCCTGAATTGTGATTCTGATGGCATCCTCACCCATCGGCTCAACTTCAGCCTGTGCCAAATGGCCTTTGTTCAAAAAAAGATTGCAGCCTTCCACAACATTCTTCCAGCTGGCCCTGACCAAATCTGCCGGAGCTGCTTTTGCATTTTCATCGAATTTTCCCTGTTCGGCTGCTTGGCCTTTATCAGACAGACCTTCGACTTCCTTACTTTCCTTTGAATGTTCGTAAACGGGCTCTGCTTCGCTTGTCACAGGTCCTTCCTGCGTTTCTTTTGCACAGCTTCTTTCAGTATCAGCCTCTGTTGCCTGCAAGCTTGCACCTTTTTGACAAACTCCCCCTTCTTCCAACTGTCTTACACGATCGAAAAGCGCCGACATATCTGTCTGCATTTGGGGCCTTGCAAGCTTTATAAGCGAAATCTCGCACGCCGCCTGTTTCATAGACTGCATTTTCAGGCTGTTTGCAAGAGAAGAGAGTTCTTCAATATATCTTACTACCGTTGTGGTATCGGCAAATTTGGCATCTTCTTCAAGTATTTTCAGACTGTCATCCGAAATTCCCAAAATCTCGCTTTCTTTTCCGCCGCTTATGCCTATAAGCATGAGATTTCGCAAATACCATATAAAATCATTTATAAACTGCCCTATGGCTTTTCCGCTTCTTACTGCTTCGTCAAATACGCTTACAGCTCCGAAGGCATCTCCTGCCGCCACATATCTGAAAATATTGGAAAAAACTTCGCTGTCTACGGTCCCTAATGCCTTAAGCGCTGCCTCGTATGTGAGTTTTTCGCCCAAAGTAAAGGCAATTGCCTTATCAAGCAGCGAAAGTGCATCTCTCATGGAGCCGTCTCCCGCCTGCGCAACATATCTTACAGCCTTTTCTTCTGCCTCGACTTCCTCTGTTTTCAAAAGTTCATTTATGTTTTCGGCAATCTCATCTGAGGTGATTCTTCTGAAATCATAACGCTGGCATCTGGAAAGTATCGTCACGGGGAGCTTGTGCGGGTCTGTGGTTGCCAGGATGAAAATAACATATTCCGGCGGTTCTTCCAGCGTCTTCAAAAATGCATTCGATGCCGACGGACTTAACATGTGAACCTCGTCTATAATATATACTTTGAAGCGACCGTAAACAGGCGTGTATCTTATTTCTTCGATAACCCGCCTGATATCTTCCACACCGGTATTGCTTGCCGCATCGATTTCCGCAACATCAATAAAATTCCCGTTTGTAATTGCCCTGCAGTTTTCGCATTCGTTGCACGGCTCGCCGTCATGCGGATTAAGGCAATTTACCGCCTTTGCAAAAATTTTGGCAACACTCGTCTTACCGGTGCCTCTGGTGCCGGTGAACAAATATGCATGCCCTATGCGATTGTTTTTTATTTGATTTTGCAAAGTTCTTACCACAGCTTCCTGGCCTTTGACCTGCGCAAAAGTCTGCGGTCTGAACTTTCTGTAAAGTGCCACGTAAGACATAAAACTTTCCGAAGCCTCTTTATTTTTTCACTTTTGACAAGTGTTTTCTGCGGGTTCACCGCATACTCGTGTATTTTAACATATCAACTCTTCAATGGCAACCGTGGCGCCATGGTTTGAATGCCGTATTCCGTGCCCGAAAAGCTTGTAAATTCAATGTTTTTTGAAGATTATGAAAAAATAAAAGCCCGAGGGCTTTTGCAAAATAAAATCCGTGCGTTTTGCTTTGTATATCATTTTTCAAACGCTTCTTCAGGCTTCAGGCTCTTCCCAGGCGACCCTGCGACACACGAAAGGCATTGCTTAATGCTGCTCCGTTCCCGACCTGACATGGTTCACAAGCTTTCGTTGCACAAGACCCGGACGTCATCACCCATTGCCAAAAGGCTGCTTTAAAAAATAAATATCCGAGGCAAAACATCACCCCTGCTGTAGCGGATTGCAGGTACAGGGCACCGCTGACTCCCCGGCTGCACGGATTTCGTTATTATACGGTGTAAGGCAGCGCAAGTCAACTTTGTTTTGGTTTCTCGTTTTCTTCATTTTCCTGCTCTTTGTCATCGTCTTCAAACGCCTTCAGCATTTCAGGCGACATGTAATCATCCGGTTCAACATATTTGGGTCTGCTCATGTTTCCACCCCTTTCTTCAGCATCCGATTCGAGAATAAGCTCGCCGTTTTTAATCATTTCTTTGATTTCTTCCTCTGCTTTTTTTCGCATCTCTTCCTGTTCTTCATCAAAAATCCTCAAGAGTTCTTTATCTCCTATTTTGATAATTACCTCTCTAATAACATGGTTTTCCAAAATTACTCCGTCTCCTTTAGGCCAAAATACAATGCATCTTTATTATGGCCTATGAGCGAGTGTTTTCTCTCATCTGCTTGAAAAAAGCCGTCAAAATCTCGGAACATTCCTCGGAAAGCACTCCCGTTTCAATCTCTGCCTGATGGTTGAAGCCGGGCTCTTCTAAAATATTCATGACACTTCCCGCACAGCCCGCTTTGGGATTCATTGCCCCGATATAAACCTTTTTTATCCTTCCCTGAATAATCGCTCCGGCGCACATCGGGCACGGCTCAAGCGTAACATACATGTCGCAGTCGTCCATGCGCCAGTCGCCTAATTTTTTGCAGGCTTTTTTTATTGCGCTTATCTCCGCATGCCCCAAAACAGAGCCTTCTTTCCTGCGTTTATTGTATCCGCGGCCGATTATTTCATCGTTTCGCACAATAACAC
>CAVHKC010000131.1:0-4746 GCA_963636455.1 Ruthenibacterium lactatiformans | reverse complement strand
ATTTTCCTCCGGTGCCTGTAATGTCACCTGCATTATAACAGTTGTTTACTGCAAGATAATCTCCGTACTCAGTTCCTACAATGCCTCCGAGGTTGTTTTGAGCTTTAATTGCCGCATCGTTTCCGCAATTTTCAATAACAGCCGTAAGCTCTTCACTTCCTGCACCTTTTGCATATCCTGCAATACCTGCCGCGCTGCCGCTTGTTGCAGTAACTGCGCCTTTGTTTTTGCAGCCTGAGATTTTGCATATATTCTTTGCCATATTGCACGAGAAGTCTCCGACAATTCCTGCAACATAATTGGAACCGGTTATTGTTCCGGAGTTTTCACAGTCGACAATCTCATTGTGATCGGAAACTCCGTTATATGTCTGAACTTTTCCTGCAATGCCGCCGACATAATCATTTGTGCTTGTGATATTGCCTGAGTTTTTGCAGTTTTTGATTGTTATGGAACCCCTGTTTAAAGTTCCGACAATACCGCCTGTAATGCCAGCTGCTTCAATATCTGCCTTATTTACGCAATTTTCAATAATTGTCATATGTGCATCTTCGGTTGCCTGTGAACTGTTCACATATACCTGTGCAATAAATGCACCTGTTGCAGAGCCTGAAGCATTTTTTATTTTGCCATCAATCGTAAGATCCTTAACAACGGCTGTGTCCGCATACTTGATAAGTGCGAATTCGCTGTATTTGTTTTCTTTGTTGATTGTGATTGTGCAGTTATTGCCGTCAATGGTTCCTGCAAAGCATTTTGAAGTAGAACCTATTCCCGCATAATCATCTCCGACCGAAAAGCTCTTCATGATCTTTGCATTTATTGCCGTCTCGCCAAGTGCGGTTACACGGTTTGCAAACCATGAAAGCTGGTCTTCGCATGTAATCTCGTAATATCCTTCTTGATTAAGCACCGGTGCTTCGCTTTCCATTATTGTAACCGGTGTCTGTGCAGTGAATTCCTTGCCGTTGTATGAATATTTCACAAGAACATAATTCTTGCCGTCTGTATCCGTAAAGAATTCACTTGTGTAATCTTCGGGGTCAAGCTGTACATACAATTTCGGGAAGTTTGTATACTTGGCTTTAACCACCATTCCTGTTGTATCAAGAGGCTCACCCTTGCAGTAAACCTTATTTGTGGGTGTTGCAAATATTGCAATCTCCGTGCAGTCGTTCTTTGCTACGGTTATAGTAAAGTCATAGCTGTAGGCTACTCCGCCTTCGCTTCCCGAAACCGTAATCTTTGTGTCCGTTGTTTCAAGTGCATCTGTCTTTGAAACCGTGTAGTTTTCAACCACATCTGTTGTTCCGTCCGAATAAGTCGCCGTGATTACAAGACCTTCTGTGCTGAAGGTCTGGCCTTCTACATACTCAAGCGTCGTGGGAACGGAAGTCTTTTCAATCTTCGTTATCGTCGTGGTATCGTTTGTGAACACTCTGGGTACAGGATAACCCAAAACACCTTCTTCACTCATAAGTGTATAAATCGCATCCGAGCTTTGCGGTGTCACAAAAGTTCTTCCTGTTCCGTTTACTTTGGCAACAAATGCGGCAGACTTCATGTAGTCGGAAGCGCTAAGCGATGTTCCGTCATAATTGTCTGTGATTTCAATATCGCCCGAGCCGTTGGCATAACCTTTGCCCGACTGAGGAGTGCCCGTAAGCCAATAGCAATTTGTTACTGTTCTTGCTGCTCCCCCGTTGCTTGTGCCGATTGCCATTGCATAACTTGAGTAATCTCGTTGAGCTTTATTTGCTATTATTCCGACATTATAGCAGTTTACAAGCGAAATCTCGTTTGAGCCTGAAATACCGCCGGTAGGGCAATTATATGTTGACCAAATATAACCGAAGTTAGCGCAGCCTCTTATGCGTCCTTTGTTCCAGCCTGCTCCGGCAATGCCGCCGCAGCCCTTTGAATCCGTGTTGTGCACTTCGCAGAAGTTGACGCAGTTTTCGATAATTCCGCCGATTGAACCGTCAGCACGCTTTGATGCGCTTGTCTGGCCAATCTTTCCGACAACGCCGCCTACTGAACGCCTTGCATAAACATAACCGGATACTGCAATATCTCTTACAGTCGGATTAACAGCTGCTATGTCTGCCGAATCATCGTCATGATTTCCAAGACGGCCCACAAGTCCGACTGACTGGCTGTCGCCAAAGTTTGAGCCTGCGGCATATCTGTCGCAGTAGATATTCTTGACAATATGACCTTGTCCGTAGAGTTTTCCGTTAAAGGATGAACCAAGATGAGACAGTCCGTCAGACTCCCATTTTCCGTAGCTTATGTACTGCATAAGAGACTGTCCGCCGATTGTCATATATCTTGCGCCTGTCCAGACATCATCCGAAAGATATCCGCCCATATCGAGGTCTGCGGTGATATAAATTTCTTTTCCGTTGAAATCTGACGGTGTTTTGCCATCAGACATTACACCATACCAGTAATCACTTGATGTAACCTGATTTTGGCTGCCTGTGCTTCCTACATTTGTTTGGGGTCTGATTTTTCTTCCTTCAAATGTTGCATATGCAGCCGGTGTGTATGATTTGCCACCGTCAATAATTGTTGTGATTTCAGTGTTATATATACCGTTTACAATAGCGGCAAGTCCTGCAAGCTGTGCCGGAGTGGAAATATAATATTTGCTTTCTCCTTCCTTATACCAGCTGACATCAATTGTCTTGCCGTCCCATGCACCTGCATTTTGCGACGGTACAAATTTTGTAAGAGGTATGGTAAATTTCGTACCGTTCAGGTAATTGTAGATATTTCCCAGCTTGTTTCCGTTTGCTTCCGTAACTGTTCCGTCATCTTTAACCTTGAACGAGAACGAAGAGCCGTAATATCCGTCATTTGTTATCGTAAAAGTGTAAACACCTTCCGAAAGGCCAAATGCAGTATGTGCAGCTGTGCCTTCTGATGCCTGTACAAATTTTCCTTCAACTGTTTCTTCGGTATATGTGTATCCTGTGCCTTTGCTCAAAATGACTTCGGCGCCAAGTGCTGTTCCTGCTTCGTCTGTCACTTCAAGATATACAGGATACTTCTTTACGGTTGAAAAGGTCTCGGTTATATCATCCCAATAGTACTGAACATCAACACCGTTGATATTAACCTTATGGTCTTTTCCGGTCACATAAAGATAAAGGTTTGTTTCGCCATTTTCATACCAGTTTGAAGGAGTTGACGGAATCGGAAGCTGAGCTTCCTTTTCGTACATCTCCTGAATGAAGCCGTAATGATGATTTGTTCCTTCATAAACCACTTCATCATCAACCTTAACCGTGTAAGGAGCGGAAATATTTCCTACTGCCTGCGTGTCAAGAACAAGCTTGTATACATTTTCGTCTTTTGCATTGAGGCGTGCGGCTGTTATTGATGCATCATTTACACCTGCTGTATATTTTTTGCCCATCCAGCCTGTTGTGTTTGATGCCGCATTCGTGTCGATATAAACACGAAGCGAACCGCCGTTGATATAAAGCTTTCCGCCTGACGAATCATTTCCGCCGTCATATCCTGCGCCGCCGATTGCCGCACCCGAATAGTCGGTGTTAATGTTTATATTCGCCTTCTTTTCAACATAAACCGTTGTTCCGTCGCTTGCACCTGCCGATCCTGCAGCACCGCCGATAACAGCGCCTCTTGAATTGGAAATAAGGTTGTATTCGCCTTCAACGAATTTCACGTATCCGGGAACATCTGATGACTGATTTGCGCCTGTTCCCGCACCGATAACAGCACCTTGTTTTGAGCCTTTTATGAATGCTTTAAGGCTTGATTTTGCATCACCGAATGTGATGTTGCCGTTCATCTCGCTCTTATTTCCGCCGATGCCTGCACCGCCCGAATACTTGTACAAATAAAATGTACCTGTTCCGTTTATCGTTACATCGGTTCCCTTTGCCGCATGGATTGCAGCATATGTTCCTTGTCCGGAACCGTACTGATCAATCAGAACTATTCCTTCGATACCGATTGTGTTTCCGGTGCCCTGAAGGTTTATGACAGGAGCCTTATCTCCCTTATTTTCAATATAAAGGTCCTGCAGATTCAGGGTGATTCCTGCCTTGTTTGCCGCAAAACAAAGTTCGGAATACTTGGTGCTTGTTATGTTGTAGCTTTCGTCCCATTTTACGCCTGCACCCACAACCGTCACAGCTTCTGTTGTATCGATTGTGATTGTGCCCGTCGCACCTTCTTTGAGCTTGTAGGTTCCCCCTTTGGAAATGGTTTCCCCTCCTGCAAGTTCATTTTCATCAAGCACGGAAACGAGTTCTTCTCCTGTTTCCTTTTCTTCTGATACCTGTGTTTCTTCTTCTGCCTTGCCTGTTTCCGAAACTTTCGTTTCTTCGGAATCGGCATTTTCTTCGGCTTCCTTAATCAGTTCGTAAATACCCGTTTCGTCTTCCTGGGACGAATCGTCAGAAACGGTCACTTCCTGCACTGCGGCATTTTGCTCTTCGCTTTGCTGCTCACCTGCAAGCACGCTCATCGGCGCAAGGCTTACAAGCATTGCAAACGAAAGAACAAAAGCCAGGACTTTCACAATCCTCTTCATGCTTTTTCTTTCCTCCTTATTAATTTATTTTTAAAGCATTGCTTTGATAAAGCTTTTTTATGCAAGAAATCTTGTCTGATTTCCTAATTTTCAATAACATAATAATCGCCGTTTTCGTCTACATAAACTTTTCCGTATTCTGTAAGGCCGTAATCTTCAAGCGGCGTATCTTCTTC
>CAVHKC010000130.1:0-4749 GCA_963636455.1 Ruthenibacterium lactatiformans | reverse complement strand
CTGTTTGCACTCGAGGGACTTCGCAGGCTGATGAACAACCATTACAGATTCTCGGAAACACAGGTCAATGCCAACGAGCTGCAGCAGTACCGTGAGGAGTCGGATTCCGTGCTGTCGTTTGCAAAGGAATATTGTGAGCTTGACGAGTCATTCTCTTCCGGCTCTACAGAGCTGTTTAATGCGTATAAGAGTTACTGCGAGGAGTGCGGATTAAAACCATACTCGCAGAAGAACTTTGTACAGCAGATCACGGCAGCATTTCCAAGTGTTACAAGGGACATCGACCGCACGGCAAAGCGGCGGGTCCTTTTAGGAATCAGACTGGGAGAGGTGCTTGGATAAGCACTTCCCCGGGGCATCGCCACGAGCAGATTCGGAACACGAGAACACGTTGGAACACGAAAATCCTATCTCTTTATATATAATACATATTTTTATATATACTGATTTTTTTCATAAAATGTAGAGCAGTATAGGATTTTTCGTGTTCTATGTGTTCCAAGTGTTGAAAATACGGAGGTTTTTGGAACACGTGAAAGAAGCAGACGAAAAGGGGCTGTCGCACTACTGATTTCTAATCAGTGGAGCACAGCCCCCTTCTTTTTTCACCAGTTCATTTCCTTGTTTATTAAGCCGATTATGAAAGCATTCAGCGAAAGCCCTTTTTCGCTTGCATAAGCCTTCACAACTTCTTTTTGCCCCTTTGGCAGCATGATGTTCACGCGGTCGTATTTTTCTTTGTTAAAACTGTTGCGGTATTTGACAGCGTCGAATTTTTCTTCATTATTCTGCATTCTTTTTTTCTCCTTTAATCTTTACTATTGTACAAATCAAAATCGTTGTAAAACATACAAGATTTATACACGGCAATAAAATGTCTAAAAATTTTGATTGTTTCATTTTTCCTCCTTGATTTTTTCATGAAAAAAATTTAATATTCATATATCCCCTTTTGGGGAGGGCGGATTGACCGCCCTTTGGAATTATTTCAGTAAGGCTTTTATCAAGTCGATTACTGTGGCAATAATTCCGATTATTGAAGCGATTAAGTTTAGTTTGACAGTTGCTTTTTCGCTTCTTTTTTTTATCACTCATGTTGTATCACCTCCTTTCTGATATTATAATAACACATACTTATCAAGAAGTCAATAAAAATATTGATAAATCACAATTTTTTGGAGGAAAAATTATGAAAAGACGAAGATTCAGGCACCTAAGATGGACAGACCGATTGAGAATAGAACAGATGATAAGGGACGGAAAAAGCAAAAGATACATTGCCGATGAAATAGGCACAAGCATTGCGACAATATATAGAGAGATAAAAAGAGGCGCATATATACACAAAAATTCCGACTGGACGACAGAGGAAAGGTATTCGCCTGAAATTGCAGAGGCTGCATATCAGGAAAACTTGTCCGCAAAAGGCGCGGGCTTGAAAATAGGAAATGATTACAGACTTGCGTGCTACATCGAACACATGATTGCAAACGAAGGATATTCGCCCGCTGCCGCTTTGGGAAAGATAAAGGCCGATGGTTTGCAATTTGACACAACGATAAAAAGCAAGACAACTTTGTATTCATATATTGATAAGGGCATATTTCATGCGGTGACAAACAAGAATTTGCCCGTTAAAAGCAAAAGGAAACGGAAATACAATAAGATAAAGCCTGCAAAGAAAGCCCCGGCAGGAACAAGCATTGAACAAAGACCGGAAAACATATCGGGCAGGCAGACCTTCGGACATTGGGAGATGGACTGCGTTGTCGGAAAGAAGAAAACAAAAGCAACGCTGCTTGTGCTTACAGAGCGGAAGACAAGAAAGGAAATTATTCTGCCAATGAAAGACAAAACAAGCAGCAGCGTTGTGAAGGCATTGAACGCGCTTGAAAGAAAACACGGAAAGAATTTCGGCAGGATTTTCAAGACAATAACAGTTGACAACGGCACAGAGTTTTCGGATTGCGAGGGCATAGAAAAATCATGCCTGAGAAAAGGAAACAGAACAAAGCTTTATTATTGTCACCCGTACAGCGCATATGAAAGAGGCTCGAACGAGAATGCCAACAGGCTGATAAGAAGGTGGCTGCCAAAGGGCACGGACTTGAGGAAAATAACAGCGAAGACCGTTAAACGAATTGAACACTGGATGAACAATTATCCGAGAGCAATGTTTGAGTATCGCACGGCACAGTCCTTGTTCGATGAGGAACTTGCGACGGTTATTGTGTAAATTGTATAATAATTGCCAAAGAATTTGTACATGGAAAATTTGAAATAATGTTGCATTTAATATTGACTTTTTCATGAAAATTGGACTGTTGAAACATTGATGGAAAAACATGATTCAATCCCATATAATCCGGAGATTGCAAATGTTTTTTATCGTGCTGGATTTATTGAGAATTGGGGACAGGGAATTCAAAAAATCTGCGATGGGTGTAAGGAAATAGGAGCAGAGCTTCCTGTGTATGAGCTAACGGGAACAACATTGCGGATACGTTTCAAGGCACTGAAAAAGGCTCTAATAGATCAACCAAAAGCTCCAAAGGATCAGGCTGATACTTTGGCTGATACTTTGCCGGATAGTGTTATTACGCTGTTAAAGAGTAATCCGCAGATTACCCAGAGCGAAATGGCAGAAGCTGCCAAAGTATCGATCCCATCTATAAAACGTGCGATGAAGGTTCTTTCAGACAACGGAAAAATTGTTCGTATAGGTGGTAAACGGTATGGACGCTGGGAAGTGAATGAGGATAAGTAAAATAAGAACAGTAAATTCCGATTTCGGAATTAAAAATAAATTTCACAAAGTTATTTCCGATTTCGGAATTAAAATTTTTCATCATTAAATAAGACTCTTATACCGCCGTAAAATTAACTATGCTTTCTTTATAACAAGAAAATTAACGGTATATCACCGAAGCAAAATTATTTCGGCGATATGGTCAAGAGTGACAGGAGGGAATGCTTATGCGTGAATCATTGAAGAAAGATCATTTGTCGATATACCGAAAACCATGAAAAAAAGGACTGCCACACGGACAGTCCCTTAAAAAAATTCAGTGTTTTACTTCTGCAAATTTTAGCCGAAATATCTTTTCAGCAGTCCTTCAAATGCCTTGCCGTGGCGGGCTTCGTCACGAGCCATTTCGTGAACTGTATCATGAATTGCGTCAAGATTCAGTTCTTTTGCCTTCTTTGCAAGCTCAAACTTTCCTGATGTTGCGCCGTTTTCGGCATCAACTCTCATCTCAAGATTCTTCTTTGTGGAATCTGTTATAACTTCGCCCAAAAGCTCGGCGAATTTTGCAGCATGCTCAGCCTCTTCATAAGCGGCTTTTTCCCAGTAAAGTCCGATTTCGGGATAGCCTTCCCTGTGTGCTACACGTGCCATTGCAAGATACATTCCGACTTCTGTGCATTCGCCTGTGAAGTTGTCGCGAAGCCCTTTAATGATGTCTTCGGGAGCATCCTTTGCAACGCCCACAATGTGTTCCGCTGCCCAGGTCTTTTCTTCGCCCATCTTGCTGAAGTTGGAACCGGGTGTTTTGCACACGGGGCAGAACTCCGGAGGGGTGTCTCCCTCGTGAACATATCCGCAAACCTTACATACCCATTTTGCCATAGTAGTTTCCTCCTGTTTAAAGAAATGATTTTTTTGTTTCAATATTTATTTATCAATGCACCTGCGGCATTTTCCGTAAAAGAAAATCTCGTGGGTGTCAATTGTGCTGCCGTAGCTTTTTGCTGCCTGACCATCAAGAAAGCTTGTGTCGCCTATATCTATATCGTCCACGCAACCGCAGACAGTGCAGATAAGATGCTGGTGAGGCTTGGTATTTCCGTCGAAATGCTCGGAGCCGTCAAGTGCCGAAAACTTTTTTATCCGTCCCATGTTCGACAGAAGATTCAAATTTCTGTAGACCGTTCCGAGGCTCAAGTTAGGCATGTCCTTCTTCAGTTCGCCGTAAATCACTTCGGCTGTCGGATGATCCTTCCTGCCTGAGAGAAAGTGAATAATCGCTTCCCTCTGCCTGGAATAATTAAGTGCTTTCATGCGTGCTCCTTGCATAAAATAGTAATTATTACTGATTTATTTGTATCTTATACTAAGGCTTTATTTTTGTCAAGCGGTTTGTTATAATTTCGGTTGTGAAAAATTTGGTTATTATGGCAGGCGGATTGAGCCGGCGTATGGGTCGGGACAAAGTTTTCCTCGAATTGCGGGGCAAGACTTTTTTGGAATGTATTTTCGCAAATGCCTGCTGTGTGTTTGACAATATAGTAATTTCGACAGACACCGAAGAACATAAAACCCAAATTTTGAAGCTTCCGGAAATCAAAAAAGCAAAGGTACGGTTTGAAGTCATTGCCGATGCGCATGAAAGGTGCGGCCCGATAGGGGGAATCTGCACAGCATTTGAAATGACTGACATGGAAAAATTCGCAATAATCCCAACGGATGTTCCCTTTGCCGATATGCAGGTTCTCGGATTTTTTTATGATAAATGCAAAGATAAGCCAATAATATACAAAAGAGAATCAGGCGAGGAAGAGCCGCTTGTGGGGGCTTACTGCAGAAATTGCTATGAAGTGTTTAAGTCGGCAATGGATGAAGGAAACTTCAAAATGCACAGGGTGCTTGAGGAAGCAAACTTCGAAACAATGACAAAGCCGCAGATGATTGAAACCGTGCCTGAGCTTGAAAGCGTTGATTTCGAATCGGCATTTGCAAACATAAAC
>CAVHKC010000129.1:2423-4768 GCA_963636455.1 Ruthenibacterium lactatiformans | reverse complement strand
GATTTATACAGACAAATAAATATAAAATTTACGGATTTTATTGAAGCAGGAAAAAGCAGCTTGGGATTTTAATAATACATAATAATTTTATCATGCCTGAAATATCCAAAGATTTGATTAAAACAATTGATAAGGAAGCTCCGGTGCGCATTAACAAATTTCTAAGCGATGCCGGTTTTTGCTCAAGGCGTGAAGCAGACAGGCTGATAAACGAAGGCAGGGTTTTGATTGACGGAACAAGAGCAGAGCTTGGAAGCAAGGTTTCTTTCGGTCAGGTTGTTGAAGCGGACGGGAAAATCCTTGAAAGAAAAAAGAATATCATTCTTATTGCATTCAACAAGCCTGTAGGCATCGAATGCACGACAGACCGCAAAAATCCCGATAATATTATTGATTTTATAAATTATCCGGAAAGAATTTATCCGATCGGAAGGCTTGATAAAAATTCATCGGGGCTGCTTATACTTCTTACAAACACGGGTGAGCTTGTAAATGAAATTTTGAAATCCTCAAAGAAACACGAGAAGGAATATATAGTCGGGCTTTCAAAACCTGTTACGGAAGATTTTTTAAAAGAATTCAGAAGCGGAGTTTTCCTTGAAGAATTAGATGTGAAAACAAGAAAGTGCAAAGCCGAAAAAACAGATGAAAAAACAATCAAAACAGTGCTTACACAAGGGCTTAACAGGCAGATAAGACGCATGTGCGAAACACTCGGAAATCGTGTGCTTACGCTTAAAAGAGTGCGGATTATGAATATAAATTTGGGAAATCTTGAAGAAGGAAAGTACCGTGAAGTTTCCCAAAAAGAAATTCATGAATTGTTTTCACAGCTTGGCATTGCCGGAAATTAAGACGCAGCAAGGTTTGCATATTTCAGGCTTTTGAGGCAGTTTGTTTTTGCTTGATTTAACAGGCAACAATTGATAAAGAAATAAAAGAAAAGCATATATCAAATATTTATGGCAGAGAATATGACGGACAAAGAACGGATAAAAGAACTTACAGAGCTTTTAAACAAGGCTTCTGAGGCATATTATACGAAAAATGAAGAGATCATGTCCAACCATGAATTTGATGCGCTTTATGACGAGCTTTGCGAGCTTGAAAAAAAGACAGGCTTGGTTCTTGCAAATTCTCCGACTCAGAATGTGGGATATGAAATTTCAAAAGAACTTGCCAAAGAAGCGCATGAATCGCCCATGCTTTCGCTTTCCAAAACAAAAGAGCCTGAAGAGCTGAAAGCCTTTCTTGCAGGCGGCATCAAGGGCCTTCTTTCATGGAAGCTTGACGGGCTTACGATTGTCTTGACATATAACGGCGGAACACTCCAAAAAGCCGTGACAAGAGGAAACGGAGAAATAGGCGAGGTTGTTACTGCAAATGCAAAGACATTTGTGAATCTCCCTCTTTCGATTCCCTACAAGGGAAAGCTTACCGTAAGGGGCGAGGCTGTCATAAAATACAGCGATTTTGAGCGGATAAACGAAGAAATCGGAGATGCCGATTCTAAATACAAAAATCCGAGGAATTTGTGCTCGGGTGCGGTAAGGCAGCTTAATCCGCAGATAACAGCAAAAAGAACTGTGAATTTTTTTGCATTTTCACTTGAAAGCACACAGGTGGATTTGAAAAATTCAAACGAAAATGCTTTCAAATGGCTTTCCGGTCAGGGATTTGAAGTAGTTGAGTACAAAGTAGTAACAGAAGAAACTGTGGTCAAAGTAGTAAGCGAGTTTGAGCAAAAAATCGAACATTTTGATGTGCCGTCAGACGGATTGGTGCTTTTGATGGATGATATTGCATATGGGAAAAGCCTCGGACTTACGGCAAAATATCCCAGAAATGCAATAGCCTTCAAGTGGAAAGACGAAACGGCACAAACAACACTTACACAGATTGAATGGTCGCCTTCAAGAACAGGGCTTATAAACCCTGTCGCTGTTTTTGAAAGTGTTGAGCTTGAAGGCACAACAGTAAGCCGTGCAAGCCTTCACAATTTAAGCATTATCGAAGGAATGAGGCTTGGAATAGGCGATGAAATAACAGTATACAAAGCCAATATGATAATTCCGCAGATTGCCGAAAACCTCACAAAAAGCGGAAAGCTTGCTATACCGGATAAATGCCCCGCATGCGGGCAAGATACAAAAATAAGAAACGAAAACGGCATAAAAACATTGATATGCCCGAATGCAGAATGCCCGGCAAAGAAAATAAAAACATTTGCGGATTTTGTAAGCCGCAATGCAATGAATATTGACGGAATTTCGGAAGAAACACTGGAAAAATTCATCGGCTGCGGATTTATAAAGCATTTTTCGGATTTATACAAGCTTGAAAGA
>CAVHKC010000129.1:0-2389 GCA_963636455.1 Ruthenibacterium lactatiformans | reverse complement strand
AATCATAAATATGCCCGGATTCGGAGAAAAATCATATGAAAATATAATTGCATCCGTGAACAAATCAAGGCTTACAACCCCTGCAAGGCTTATTAACGGCCTCGGCATTTTGAATATCGGACAGGCAAATGCAAGGCTTATATGCAAATATTTTAAAGATGATTTTGAAAAAATAAGAAATGCCTCGAAAGAAGAGCTTTTGGAAATCGAAGGAGTGGGGGATGTTATTGCAGATATTTATGTGAAGTATTTTGAAAATCCTAAAAACAGTGCCGAAATCGACAGGATTTTAGAGCAGATTACTTTTGAAGAAAAGAATGAATCCGCAGAAAGTGACAAGCTTAGGGATATGACTTTTGTTATCACGGGAAGCTTGAACAATTATCCCAACAGGCAGGCTTTAAAATCGGAAATTGAAGCAATGGGCGGAAAGGTTGCAGGTTCTGTTTCTTCAAAGACTTCATATCTTATCAATAACGACATAAATTCGTCTTCGGGCAAAAATAAAGATGCAAAAAAACTGGGTATTCCCATCATTACAGAAGATGAATATATAAGCAGAATTCGGTGAAGATTTAAAAGTCTGAAATATTTAATAAAAAATAAAGCTAAAAAAATATTGGCATTTGATAATATCATACAGCTGATAAAAACAATAATTATAAACAAACGAAAAGCAGGTGGAGCAAATGATTAAAGCAGTTATTTTTGATATGGACGGCACATTGTTAAATACAATTATTTCGATAAAAATGTGCTGTGACCGAACGGTTGAAAGATACGGACATTCAACAATTCCAATCGAAAAAATAAGGGAATTTATCGGAGACGGAGCGGGAACTTTGGTTGACCGCTGCCTTGAATACTGCGGTGATGAAAACCCGGCGCACAACAAAGGCGCAAAAGAATTTTACAAGACTTATTCGGAGCTTCATTACAACGACTCTGTTTCGCAATTTGTCGGAATGTATGATGCTGTGCGGGATATCAAGGAAACGGGTGTAAAAATTGCCGCACTTTCCAACAAATCGCAAAAGGCTTTGGAAGGGAATATTTATCATTTCTTCGGCAGGGATTTGTTTGACATAATTGTCGGCGCACATGAAGGATTTAAAAGAAAGCCCGCACCCGATGAGGCGCTTAAGATTGCAGAAGAATTGGGCGTAAATCCGGAAGAGTGCGCATTTGTGGGCGACAGCATTGCCGACATGCGCTGTGCGGAAGCTGCAGGCATGACAAAAATCGCAGTTCTTTGGGGATACAGAACAAAGGAAGAGTTAGAAGAAGCAAAGCCTGATTTTTATGCCAAAGAAAGAGAAGACCTTCCCCAAATAATCGAACAGCTTAATAAATAAAATCAAAAAAAACGCAAATATAACGGAAGAAGGAAAAAAATGCCTTTAAAAGTACAAAGCGACCTGCCTGCAAAGGCGATAGTCGAACGCGAAAATATATTCATAATGGATGAAACAAGAGCCATCAAGCAGGACATCCGTCCGCTTGAGATTGCTCTTGTGAATTTGATGCCCTTAAAAGAAGATACGGAAATCCAAATGCTCAGAGCACTTTCAAACACGCCTTTGCAGCTTAACATGACTTTCGTTGTTCCTTCGCATTACACATCAAAAAACACACCCGTGTCGCACCTCAATCAGTTTTATCATAAATTCGAGGAGATAAAAAACAAAAAATTCGATGGGCTCATAGTGACGGGGGCGCCGCTTGAACTCATGGATTTCGAAGAGATAACATATTGGGACGAAATGAAGGAGATAATGGACTGGTCACAGGAAATGGTGACTTCGACCATCTTCCTTTGCTGGGCGGCTCAGGCTTCGCTTTATTATTTTTATGGCATAAAAAAACGCATGCTCGAAAAAAAGCTTTCGGGAATTTACGAGCATAAAGCGCACCACAAAAAGACACCCTTGATGAGAGGATTTGACGATGTTTTTTGGGCGCCGCATTCAAGACACACGGAAGTAAGCCTTGCAGAAGTTGCAAGGCACAAAGATATAAAAGTTTTGGCGGATTCAAAAGATGCGGGGCTTTTTCTTGCAATTGCCGATGAAGGAAAGAAAATATTCGTCATGGGCCATCCCGAATACGACAGGCTGACGCTTGATTTTGAATATAAAAGGGATATGAAGAAGGGATTGAATCCCGATATCCCGGAAAATTATTATCCTGACAACAATCCGGAAAACAGGCCGCAGCTTAAGTGGAGAAGCCACGCAAATATACTTTACACAAACTGGCTTAATTATTATGTATATCAGGTGACTCCGTACGAGCTTTGATTTTATAGTGGAGCTGTCTTTTTTGCAAATTTTGAATTTTGGGCAGAGTTATCCCATAAACCCTGATATACAGCAGAATTATTTTATAC
>CAVHKC010000128.1:0-4774 GCA_963636455.1 Ruthenibacterium lactatiformans | reverse complement strand
CCCGTAAGCTCCTGCGCAAGCCCCGTAACCTCGGTGCGGTTTCTGAATATTGCAATAACGCCCTTGATTTTCCCTTCGTGCCAGAGAGGTATGCGGTCAGACATTATCGAAACATCAGTGATATTGCTGAGGTTTACATTATATTCGGGCTTTCCTGTTTTCATGACACGGGGGATTGTTGAATGAGGATATATATCATTCAAATTCTTCCCGACAGCCTCATCGACATCGGCATTGAGCATTTCGGATGCGGCTTTGTTGATATAAGTGATATTTGAATTTGTGTCTATTGCAAGCAGTCCTTCTTCAAGACCGTCCAAAATGTCCATCCGCTGAAGGAAAATCTGGCGGAAGTCGTCCGGCTCATATCCCAAAAGGTCATCTTTGATTCGCTTTGAAAGCTGAAGCGTAAGAAACGAGCCGACAGCAAGTGCGCAAATGGCTGCAATCAGATGATAAAGAAGTGTTTTCATAATCATCTTCTGAACCGAACGGGTGTAGATTCCTGCCATCGCATAACCGGTTATTTCTCCGCTGTCTGAAAGTATTGCGGAATACGCACAGCGGTCTGTGTCCTGAGGCGCTTCCTGATTGTATATGACAGGCTCCGTGTTTGATTTTATCTGCTCGATGATATAGGTGCTCAGCGGCTCAAGCTTTGTGATATCGTCTGAGCCTGTGGCAAGGTCATAAAAAGACAAAGGATTTCCACTTGTATCATAAACTGCCAGAACATCAATGCTCGGAACATTGACAACAGTTCGCTTGATATAATCATTTACCTTGTCTCTGTCCGTGTTTTCAATCAAAACGGGAGTGCTTGCGGCAATCTGTGCGCCTGTTTTTATCATTTGATCCCTGGAATTGCTTTCCTGAGTAAGAGAGATTGTAAGACTTGCGCCTAAGGATAAGAGCAGTGCAATAACGATTCCGAGCACAATATTTTTTCTTACCTGCGAATAAATTTTAGAACCAGTTCTTTTGTTTTTACTCATAACACACACCTTCAGCTGTGGCTTCAAAAGCCTGAAAACCGGGCAATTTTCGTTTGCCCCTGCAAGAGCTTTCCTTGCATAAAAAAATGCGAATTTATTTGATAAAATAATAACATATTTCGGTGCAAACAACAATTTTCATTTTTTTTACTTTCAAAAGGTTTTTCGCAATTTTTTTTACTTTCTAAAGCTTGTCTGAAAAAAATCATATCACTAAAATACCTGATATTAAAAAAATGAAGGGAGAGATGGGCCGATGGGCGATATCAAAGAGGAACTGCTCGAACAGCTCCCAAGCAAAACAGCCTTCGAAATACCAATATTCGGCGGGATACCCGTGCCGCAGTCGGCGGTAGTCACATGGGGAATCATGCTTGTACTTTTCCTTCTTGTTCTTTGGCTTACGCACGACCTCAAAATCAAACCCGGTAAAAAGCAGATCCTTGTCGAAATGTTTGTGACATTTATAAACAATTTCTGCAAGGAAAATTTGGGAGGCAAATTCGGAAGAATGTTTGCACCTTACCTGGGAACAATCGGACTTTACCTGGTATTTGCCAATCTTTCGGGGCTTTTCGGCGTGGCACCGCCCACAAAGGATTTGAATGTCACGGCAGGACTTGCAATCATGAGTGTGGTTGTTATTTACGGCTCAAGATTTGTCATTCTCGGAATGAAAAAGGGCATGAAGAAGTTTGCAGAGCCGGTCGCAATAGTAACGCCGCTTAATATCATGGAGATAGGCATTCGCCCGCTTTCGCTGTGCATGCGACTTTTCGGAAATGTGTTTGCGGCATTTGTAATCATGGAGCTGATAAAATGCGTGCTCCCGGTTGCACTCCCCGTTCCGTTCAGCTTGTACTTTGATATATTTGACGGAATAATCCAGGCGGTTGTATTTGTGTTCCTTACGACATTGTTCCTGTCTGAATCCCTGGAGGAAGAGTAGAAGGAAAACGACTGAAGGATATTAAAAAGCGAGAAAACAAATAAAATAACATAAAAAGTAACTTTAAAAAATTGAATTTTCAGGAGGAAGAAAAAATGAGTGTTGCAATAGGCGCAGGAATCGCTGCATTAACAGGAATCGGAGCAGGTCTCGGAATCGGAATCGCAACAGGCAAGTCATCGGAGTCAATTGCAAGACAGCCGGAAGCAGCAGGCCAGATAAGCAAAAACCTTATCTTGGGGTGTGCACTGGCTGAGGCAACTGCAATCTACGGTTTCCTTATCGGACTTTTGCTTATATTCATGGGTTGATCGGAGGCGATACCCGATGATTTTAAGTTTAAACTGGCAAATTATATGGGTGTTTGTCAATCTGCTGATTCTCTTCTTTCTTATGAAGAAGTTTTTGTTCGGCCGTGTCAACAAGATAATGGACGAGCGTGCAAAACAGGTTTCGGACACAATCGACGAGGCAGACTTAAGGCTTCATGAGGCTGAAGCAAAGAAAGAAGAGTATACAAGGCAGTTAGCGGATGCACGCACGCAGGCAATGCAGATTGTGGACGAAGCTCACAAACGTGCGGAGCTTACATATAACCGCCGTATGGAAGATGCAAAAAAAGAAGTTTCAAGGCTCAATGAAATAGCCGAAAAGCAGCGTGCCGCAGATCAGGACGCGATGCTTGCTTCGGCAAAAAGCCAGATTGCACAGCTTGTCATGCTGACGGCTGCCAAAGTGTCGGAGGAAACG
The DNA here is from genome assembly GCA_963636455.1 of Ruthenibacterium lactatiformans. Lineage (GTDB taxonomy): Bacteria > Bacillota > Clostridia > Lachnospirales > Lachnospiraceae > RGIG5612. Next base: position 2,080 of record CAVHKC010000128.1, on the reverse strand, counting down.
CTTGACGAAAATACCGACAAGGCAATGATTGAGGCATTCCTTGAAGAAGAGGGTGACAAGTCATGAACACGGCAGCATACAGATATGCCGAGGCACTTCATGAGCAGGGCTGCCCTTATGAGGAACTTGAAGAAACCTATGGCTATCTTACGGGGTGCAAACCGCTTTGGGAGGCACTTGAAAGCCCTGCCGTTGAAATAAGAGAAAAGAAGGCTGTACTCAAAAGACTGCCAAATTTCACCGACAACGAAACCTTAAAAAGCTTTTATGAGATGCTTGCACAAAGACAGCGTTTTTCCTTGCTTAAGGATATTGTGCGTGAATATAAGCGCATAGAAATGAAAGAAAAAAACGAGGGAACATGTGTCATAAAATGTGCAAGAGACCCGGGCGATGAGGCTTTGGGAAGACTTGCGAAGTTTTTGTGCGCAAAGCACGGATATAAAGCAATTACTTTTGAAATAGTAAAGGAACCGGGGATTTTGGGCGGATTCACGCTTGAAATTGACGGAATCACATATGACAAAAGCGTCGGCGGACATCTTAAGTCTATGGCGCGTATGCTTCAGGAGGGGTGAAGAAATTGAATCACTCGGACGAAATAATATCAATCCTCCGCGAGGAGATAGAAAAATACGATAATCGGACAGACCGTGCAGAAACAGGCACAGTGCTCGAAATCGGAGACGGGATTGCCACGATATACGGACTTGAAAAAGCAGTTTACGGCGAACTTGTGCGGTTCGACACGGGCGTCTTTGGGATAGTTTTGAACCTTGAAAGAGACAGCGTGGGCGTTGTCCTTTTGGGCGATGAAACAGGAATCCACGAAGGCAGCGAGGTGAAGCGCACAGGGCGTGCGGCAGATGTTCCCGTGGGTGATGAGCTCATCGGGCGAACAGTTAATCCGCTCGGTGAGCCAATTGACGGCTTGGGTCCCATAAATGCGGCAGAAAGGCGCCCCATCGAACATGAGGCATCGGGCGTTGTTTCGAGAGAGCCCGTAAACCGCCCTATGCAGACGGGAATTTTGGCAATAGATGCGATGGTCCCTATCGGCAGAGGCCAAAGAGAGCTTATCATAGGCGACAGGCAGACAGGAAAAACCTCGATTGCCGTTGACACAATCTTGAACCAAAAAGGTCAGGATATGATCTGCATATATGTTGCAATCGGGCAGAAGGCTTCAACAGTTGCAAAGCTTCGTGGAACGCTTGAAAAATACGGTGCTTTGGAATACAGCATCATTGTTTCGGCAACAGCTTCGGATTCGGCGCCGAGGCAGTATATCGCTCCTTATGCGGGTGCGGCAATCGGCGAATATTTCATGAGCAAGGGCAGGGATGTTTTGATTGTTTATGACGACCTTTCAAAGCATGCCGTTGCATACAGAACGCTTTCATTGCTTTTGAGGCGTTCACCCGGTCGTGAGGCATATCCGGGCGATGTTTTCTACCTGCATTCAAGGCTGCTTGAAAGAGCATGCAGACTGACGGAAGAATACGGCGGCGGTTCAATGACTGCACTTCCCATAATCGAAACTTTGGCGGGCGATGTTTCGGCATATATCCCGACAAATGTTATTTCAATCACGGACGGTCAGATTTATCTGGAAAACGATTTGTTCTTTTCAGGCCAGCGCCCGGCTGTCAATGTCGGACTTTCGGTTTCTCGTGTCGGCGGCAGTGCCCAGACAAAGGCCATAAAGAAAACATCCGGAACTTTGCGTATCGACCTTGCAAGATACAGAGAACTTGAAGTTTTCACTCAGTTCAGCTCGGATTTGGACAAAGAAACAAAGCAGGCACTTGACCACGGCAAGCACCTGATGGAGATTTTGAAACAGCCATTGTGCCACCCGATGCCCGTTTGGAAGCAGGCAGTAATACTTTATGTGGCAACGGCAGGGCTTTTGAATGATGTTCCGGTTAGGAATGTAAGCGAGTTTGTCCAGGGTTTTGCAGACTATTTGGTGAATGCCGAAAATGCACTGACGGAAGAAATCCAGCAGACGGGGGCATTTCCAGGAACTGCGGGCGAACAGATAAGAAAACAGCTTGAGATATATAAGGATCAGGTG
>CAVHKC010000127.1:0-4801 GCA_963636455.1 Ruthenibacterium lactatiformans | reverse complement strand
ACTGTCTTATAAGTGATATGTCTTTTTTGGAAAAGACTCTTTCGCATCCGTCTTCTTCTATTGTTACCGTTTCTGAGTCGTAGGCTTTAAGTTCTCCCACAAACTCTTTTCGTTTTTCGAAAGGTTTGTAGGTTCTTATTTCAACAGGTTTTCCGAGATTTCTTTCGTAATCTTTTTCTTTTTTCAAAGGCCTTGTAAGACCCGGCGAACTCACTTCAAGAATATATGCATCTTTTATAAAATCCTCGGCATCGAGTTTTTCTTCCAATGCCCTGCTTACCTTTTCGCAGTCATTGATATCAACGCCTTCCGGCTTATCTATATAAGCCCTTAAGTACCAATCAGAACCTTCCTTTACATATTCTGTATCAACAAGTTCCAGTCCGTTTTCTTTGATTATCGTCTCAAGGAGCTTTTCTGTCTTAAGCTCTATTTCCTGCCTTCCTGCCATATTCTTCCTTTGCAAAACTTTGGCGGACCTTTCGGTCCGCCAAATAACAACAACATCAACAACAACTGCTATGAACTGTATCACTTTTTATCAGATAAATCAACTGTTTTTTTCTGCATTTTTGAGGGCTTCCGCCGCATTTTTTGTCTGCTTTGGAGTTTTTATAAGCAGTGCCGCAATGATTGAGACTGCGCAGACAACAACTATTCCCCATAAAACCACATTATATGAATTTGTCGAGCCGTAAACCGCATCTGCAAGTTTGGAAGCAAAAGAGCCTATGACAAGATTCATTATTACGATTGAGAAATTCACGGGATAATATGTGCTTCCGTAAAATCTGTTTGTGAAAGCAGACTGCGTGGGAGGCACAACGCCGTACCCGAGGCCTGTCAATATATATGCGATAAACAAAAGAACAATGCTTCCGGTTGACATCGCAAACATCAGAACAAACATGGATATGATGAAAAGTACGCTGCAGGCAACAAGTATAATCTTGTATTTTATCTTGTCAAAAAGACTTCCCGAAATGATTCTGCTTATTGCATTGCAGACTGATGTAAGCCCTACAACCGTTGCCACGGTTCCCGGTGCATCCGCAAGTGCGGGAACTGCCGTAACCGCAATCGGCCTTCCCAAGAATATGATTGCAATGCCTGAGCCTATAGTAAGGGTCGACCATATAAAAAGAAGCCAAAATGACGGCCTTTTAAGCATCTGCCCTGCCGGAATATCTTCATATGATTCTGTGATTTTCTTATTTAAGCCCTGCATAAGTTTTGCAGACTCTTCCGGAGAGGGATTTACAAACAAAACTGCGCATATTCCGATTATTACAGCACAGATAATGCCAAGTCCGATGATGCATGTCTGCCATGCCATGCCGCCCGAAACAACTGCCGTGAAAGCTTTGCCTATGATGAAACTTCCTATGCCGAATGTCATAAGCAAAACTCCCGAAACCATTCCCTGCTTGTCGGGGAACCATTTTGAAACAACGCTCATAATAACATTGTAAACAAGGCCCGTTCCAAAGCCGGCAAAGGCTCCGAACCCGACATATACGGCAATAACGGAAACTGCCGATGCCGTTATTATAAATCCGACAAGAAACAAAACTGCCGAAAATCCGAGCAATATTTTTATATTGATCTTTTTTTGATATATGCCTGCAAGAAAGCCTCCGGCACAGAAAAAGCACAGCACTATGGTAGAAACCCACACAAGCTGAGAATCCGTCCAGCCGTTGTGTCCTACCATAAATCCGGAAATAACCGACCATGCATAAATAAGTCCGACAAAAAACATCGCTATGGCACCGATTATCAGATATACCCATCTGTTCAGTGTTTTTTTCATTATACTTCAAATCCTTCCTATTACGTTATCTCATGCGCCGCCTGCAGCTTAAAATACATTCTTTACCTCTGCGGCATCGACTGTTTCCTGCAAGACCCATTGCAAAAGCAGATACGGTAAGCTTCTTGCAGACGCATTTTTAAAATATAATATATTTTAGCCTCATTATCAAACAATACTATGTTCTCAAAACCAATATTTCAAGGCTGTTTTTGTTATGTTATGACAAACCAAACATATTCTTGCGGTAGTTAATTTCTTTTTTGTTATTCTTGTTTTATTTCATGCTTAAAGTGATTTTAAGTTCGAAGCCTCTTATTTTGTTTTATCGGCGAAATGTTTTAAAACAAAGCTTTTCACATAAAAAAGGAAGCCAAACCTTAAGGCTTCCTCTTAAGTTTCAAATATTCAATCAGACTGCAATCAAAAACTGCCAAAAGATTTGTTCTTCAAGCTTGGCTATTTTGCCGTTATGGCAATGCTTCCAAGAATATCCCTAACCTTTTCATCCTTTGCAGTCATTTTATTGCTTTCATTCGGAGCCATCAATATCACCGAAAAATAAATTCCGTCTCTTGAGCCTGTTATACAGGTAATTGGATAGCCCGATGATTCGCCTGCAAATCCCGTCCATTCTGTGCCGTCAACTGTGAAAGGTGAAATTTCCTCGACATTTTCATAGAAGCCGCTTGCATCTTCCGGCGGATCGCTGCTGTCATGGCAGCAGACAATCACATAAGGCTCTTCAAAATAATTTTCTTCATCAGATGCTGCGATATGAAGCTGCAAAGGATCTGCCGTTTCCTCATTATCTACTGTTTTGTTTTGGGGCTTTGCAAACATTCCCTCAGGAATCGTTACGCTGAATTTGCCTGTATCATATACTGTACCTTCGGCTGTTTTTGCTGCGCTTTCTGCGCAGGCACAAAGCGCAAATGCAGTCAATGCCGCAAGTATAATCACCGATATTTTTTTCATCATTTTCTCCGAAATTTTATTTGCTGAAATTTTACTTGAAATCCTGTATACAAGTCAATACCGGCTTGTATTTCACTAAAAGTCTTTTTTCTGCTACACCACGGTAATTCCCTTTGTTTTCCATTTTCCGCGTTTGTATCTTATCACAAAGCAGACAATGCGTGCGCCCCAGTCAATCAGAGTCTGCGAATACCATACCGCAGTGAGGTCCATTCCGAAGCCTTTGCAGAAAATATATGAAAATCCTATTCTTCCTGCCCACATGCATATGCTGCTTACTATCATGGGATATGCAGCATCTCCTGCTGCCCTTAAAAAGTTAGGAAGCATAAAAGAAGGCACCCAAAGTACAATTGCGCTTATTCCGTGTATAAGCATGAGCTTTCTTGCAAGATCAGCCGCCTCTTCCGATACTCCGTAGAGGTTCAATATTACAGGGATGAGAAGCAGGAGCGTTGTTATGACTATGATATTCAGTCCGTAGGTTATAATCATCAGCTTTTTAAGATAATATTTGGCTTTTTCATAAGCGCCTGCGCCTATGCACTGGCTGATTACGGTTGTCATTGCAAGGTTCACCGCAAACCCCTGAAAAACCTGCAGCGGAGCCATTGTATTTCCTATCGCATTTGCCGTTATGCTTGTTGTTCCCATTGTGGAAACAAGGCTTACCAATATGATTTTCCCAAGCTGAAACATTCCGTTTTCCACGCCTCCCGGCACACCGATACGGAATATGTTTTTCATAATCATGCCGTTGTATTTGAAGCCTTTAAGTCCTGTGATCCGCAAAATATATTTTTTGTTAAGCAGAAGAGCTAAGATAAGCACTGCCGCCACCCATCTGGAAACAAGCGTCGGTATTGCAACTCCTGCCACATCCATTTTGAATACAAAAATCAAAATCGCATTTCCGCCGACATTTATTGCATTCATCACAAGAGAAACCTTGAGCGTCATATCGGTTCGTTCCATTGCTCTGAAAAGCGCGGCTCCTGCGTTATATAACGCAATAGCAGGGATTGCCGCCATAACGATTGTGTAATACTTGTCGGTTGCAAGCATAACATCGGCATCTATTTTACCGAAAAGATGTGTCAGGATAAATGTTCTGAAAACATACATAAGAAGCGTTACACCGGCAGAAAGAACGCTCATCAGTATTATAAGGTGCTGCCCCGACCTTCTTGCGTCCTCTTCTTTTTTTCTGCCTATGAACTGGCCGCAGACTGCAGCGCCGCCCGCTGCCATTGCCGAAAAAACATAAACCATGAAGACGCTGATTGAATCGACAAGCGAAACTGCCGAAACAGAAGCATCACCAACCTGAGCCACCATCATGGAATCCGAAAGGCCTACCGCAATCGAAAGAAACTGTTCGACCATAAGCGGCCAAATCAGCTTCGCAAGCTGCTTATTTGAAAAATGTATTTTTGTATTTTCCTGTTTATTTACTTCTGTCATGGTTATATTTTTTCACTGTTACAGTATTGCTGTCTTGTGAATATAAAATCGGTGTTTTTTATTTTTAACAGTCTGTTCCATGCTTATCGTTTTTTCTTTTAGAGAAACACAGCTTTATCAGTATTTCCTTATAATCATTCAAAACACACATTTATAAAAATAAACTCAAACCTGACTTTTCGTCTTGTTACATTATCAGAAGGAGGTAAAACTCTGCTCCTATGGGAATTATATCACTTATAATTTTTGCAATTTGCCTTAAATAAATATTTTTTCTATTTATCAATCGGTGAAATTTAAAACACGAAGCATACAATTTTCGATATATGATACCTTTTATTCAATCGATATTCCTCAAGAACGGCATTCCTCTAACTTTCCCATCGCATAAAAAAACAGACCCGCTCAGGTCTGCTGTTTTAGAATGCGGAAGATGGGACTTGAACCCACACGCAAATAATATGCACAAGATCCTTAGTCTTGCTCGTCTGCCAGTTCCGACACTTCCGCATTCGCAACCTTCAAGAATACCTGATTGTAAGCTCA
>CAVHKC010000126.1:0-4850 GCA_963636455.1 Ruthenibacterium lactatiformans | reverse complement strand
CCTTGAAAGAATGCCCGCAAAGCAGCTTAATTACGGCTTTGCAGCCCCTGCAGAAGCTGAAACACAAGCTTTGGAAAAGCCGGAAAAGAAAGTACCTGAGGCAGGAAAAAACGAAACAGTTGTGACATCGCCGATGGTTGGCATTTTTTACTGTGCTTCTGCAGAAAATGCAGATCCCTTTGTCAAGAAGGGCGATTTGGTGAAGAAGGGCGATGTTCTTTGCATAATCGAAGCAATGAAGCTCATGAATGAAATCACGGCAGAAAACGGCGGTGTTGTTGCGGATATTTTGGTTGAAAACGGACAGCTTGTGGAATACGGAACACCGCTTTTTGTGATAGAGTCAAAATAAATTTTCAGGTGAAAAAATGAATCAGGAAGAGATTAAAAAAATACTGCCCCACAGGGATAATATGCTGCTTCTTGACGAAGCGGAAAAAGACGGCGAATATGCAAGAGGAAAGCTTGCAATTAAGGGCGACGAATGGTTTTTAAAGGGCCATTATCCCGGAAATCCGATTGTTCCGGGCGTGATTCTTTGCGAAATCCTTGCGCAGTCATCGGGAGTTTTGCTTGCAGATGAAATGCAGGAAGGAATGCTGCCTTTGTACACGGGACTTGATAAAGTAAGGTTTAAATCGCCTGTAAAGCCGGGAGATGTTTTTGAAACAAAGTGTCGTATTACAAAAATAAAACGGCCTTTTTATTTTGTTGAGGCAGAAGGATATGTGAATGGCAAATTGAGTGTCAAAGCAGAGCTTTCCTTTGCGCTTATCAAACAGGAGCAGTAACCTACATGTTTTCAAAAATTTTGATTGCAAACCGCGGAGAGATTGCGGTAAGAATAATAAGAGCCTGCAAGGAAATGGGCATAAAAACAGTGGCGGTCTATTCTGAGGCCGACAAAGACACTTTGCATGTTCAGCTTGCAGACGAAAGTATATGTATAGGGCCTTCACAGGTAACCGAAAGCTACCTGAGGGAAGATCGGATCATAAGTGCCGCGGTTTTTACAGGTGCGCAGGCAATTCACCCGGGGTACGGGCTTTTGTCAGAAAATGCCGGTTTTGCAAGGGCATGTGTGAAGAACAATATTGTTTTCATCGGTCCTTCGCCCGAGTGCATGGAGCAAATCAGCGACAAGACTGTGATAAAAAATCTTGTCAAAGGAACGGGGCTTAATCCGATTCCGGGAACCGATGTTCTTCAGTCGGTGGATGAAGCCTTGGAAAAGGCAGAAGAAATCGGATATCCCGTGATGTTAAAAGCAAGGTCAGGCGGGGGAGGCCGTGGAATAAGGCTTATAACAAGCCCCGATGAAATGCTGAAATCTTACGCTACCGCCGTTTCGGAAAGCGAAGCCGCTTTCGACGACGGTGCAATGTATATAGAAAAATATGTTTTTCCCGCAAGTCATATCGAGGTTCAGGTCATTGCCGACGAAGCGGGAAATGTTGTTTGTCTGGGCGAAAGAGACTGTTCTGTTCAAAGGCATCACCAAAAGCTAATAGAAGAATCGCCTTCGCCTTCGGTAAATGAAGAAACAAGGAAAAAGCTTTATGAGGCCGTGACAAACGGAATAAAGAAAATCGGCTATACAGGTGCGGGAACGCTCGAATTTCTTTTGGACAAAGAAGGAAATTTCTGGTTCATGGAAATGAATGTCAGACTGCAGGTCGAACACGGCGTGACGGAAATGCTCACAGGCGTTGACCTTGTCAAGTGGCAAATCAGAACAGCAGCGGGAATTCCGCTTGTTTATACTCAGGACGACATTTCGGTAAAGGGCACGGCACTTGAGTGCAGAATCAATGCAAAAGCATTGGGGACTTTGAACTTCCTTCATGTGCCGGGAGGCCCGCATGTCAGATTCGACACATTCCTGACACCCGGAACAACAATCACGCCGTACTATGATTCGCTCATCGGAAAGCTTATTGTTTATTCCGGAACGAGGGAAGAAGCACTAAGGAAGATGAAGGCGACGCTTTGCGAGCTTGTTATAGACGGCATTCCGAACAATATCGAAGAACAGCTCGAAATAATCGGAAAAGAAGAATTTATGTCGGGAAAATACGATCTGAGATTGGTGGAGGACAAATAAAATGGCTTTTTTGAACTTCAGACTCCAGCCGGGGAATGAACTTGAAAAAGGCGGAAGGACGAATCCGCCGGTGCAGGCACAAGATGCCGAGCCGGAAAGAAATTGTCCGAACTGCCACAAAGATTTTCCCGTAAGCAAAATACTTGCAAATGACAATGTCTGCACCTGCGGATATCATTTCAGAATGGGCGCAAGAGCCAGAATCAAGTTCATAACGGACAAGGATTCCTTCTGCGAAATGTTTCAGGATATCACCTCGAAAGATATTATTTCTTTCCCGGGCTATGAAAGCAAGCTTGAAAAAGCAAGGGCGGTAAGCCGCGAAAATGAAGGCGTTATCTGCGGAACGGCAAAAATCGGCGGATGCGAATGCTGCCTTTTTGTTATGGAACCCTTTTTTATGATGGGAAGCATGGGCTCGGCAGTAGGCGAAAAAATAACGCTTTTATTCGAATATGCCGAAAAAAATCTTCTGCCTGTTGTAGGCTATACAGTTTCTGGCGGTGCAAGAATGCAGGAGGGCTTGATTTCGCTTATGCAGATGGCAAAGACGAGCGGAGCGGTCAAAAGGCACAGCGACAAAGGGCTTTTTTATCTTGATGTGCTTACAGACCCCACAACGGGAGGAGTCACGGCAAGCTTTGCAATGGAAGGCGACATTATACTTGCAGAACCCGGTGCGGTTGTGGGCTTTGCAGGTGCAAGAGTCGTGAAGCAGACAACAAGAAAAGCTCTGCCTAAGGGCTTCCAAAGTGCAGAATCCCTGACAGAGCACGGCTTTGTGGATGCCGTTGTCCCCAGAAAAGCGCAGAAAGCGGTCATCGCACAGCTTCTTAAGATACATAAAAGGAGTGAAAGAAATGAATAATTCTCCTTATGAAATCGTAAAAACCGCGCGGTAATGATTATATAAGAAACATTTTCAGCGGATTTTTTGAACTCAGGGGCGACAGATATTTTGCAGACGACCCCGCAATAATCGGAGGGGTTGCCTTTTTGGGCGAAACACCGGTAACTGTTATTGCAATCGAAAAAGGAAAAACCGCAAAAGACAGGATAAGGCGTGTGTTTGGCGCACCATCGCCCGAAGGCTACAGAAAAGCATTAAGGCTCATGAAACAGGCGGAAAAGTTTAAGATGCCTGTTATATGCTTTGTGGACACATCAGGTGCTTTCTGCGGAGTCGGTGCCGAAGAAAGAGGCCAGGGCAGAGCGATTGCCGTAAATCTCATGGAAATGATGACGCTTAAGACTCCGATAATTTCGATTGTCGTGGGTGAAGGCGGAAGCGGCGGCGCACTTGCACTTGCCGTTGCAGACCAGGTGTGGATGCTTGAAAATTCAATATATTCCGTGATTTCGCCAGAAGGCTGCGCAAGTATTCTCTGGAAGGATGCCCAAATGGCTCCTCAGGCTGCGGAATGTTTGAAGCTTACGGCGGTTGACGGGCTTGAAAACGGCTGCGCAGACAAAATAATTAGCGAAGAAAATATCGGAAAAGACTCTTTTTATGACGAAATAAAAAGCGAAATCATAAAAGAACTTGAGATATTAGATAAAAAAACAACCGAAGAGTTGTTGGAGGACAGATATAACAGATTCAGAAAATTGGGTGCTTATGATCAAAGCACGGAGGTTTAAATGAGAAAAGTAGCAATTACCGGAATGGGCATTGTAAGCCCTATCGGAAACAATGTGGATGATTTCTGGAACTCTTTGACAGCAGGCAAATGCGGCATCGGACCGATCACCAAATTCGACACGGAGCAGTTCAAGGTTAAGGTTGCGGCAGAGGTCAAGGATTTTGATCCGTTGACTTATATGAGCAAGGTGGATGTGCTCCACAGCGACCTTTATTCGCAGTTTGCAATGGCGGCGGCATGCCAGGCTGTTGAAGAAAGCAAAATCTGCGGAACGCTTCCCGATGAAAGAATCGGCGTATATATCGGAACGGGCACGGGCGGAATCAAGACATTCATGACAGAGCACAAAAAATATTTGGACAAAGGCCCCAAAAGGGTGTCGCCTTTCTTCATTCCGATGATGATATGCAATATGGCATCCGGTCTTGTTGCTATAAGATTTCATTTCAAGGGCTCGGCTCTTCCTGCCGTGACGGCATGCGCCTCGGGAAGCCATGCAATCGGCGAGGCTGTAAGGCTTATAAGGCACGGCTATGCAGACGCTATGGTTGCAGGCGGTGCGGAAGCAACTGTAAACGAGCTTGCGGCATCAGGCTTTTCAACTATGGGCGCACTTTCGTTTTCTGAAGACCCCATGCAGGCTTCGCTTCCTTTCGACAAGAGAAGGACAGGCTTTGTTATGGGAGAGGGTGCAGGAGCACTTGTGCTTGAAGAATATGAACATGCAAAAAACAGAGGTGCCAAGATATACGGCATTATTTCAGGATACGGAACGACTTGCGATGCATATCATATAACATCACCCCATCCAGAAGGCGAAGGCGGTGCAAGGGCAATTGCTGATGCGCTGAGCGAAGCAGGCCTTGACTGTGACAACATCTACTACAATGCGCACGGAACAGGAACGCCCATGAACGACAGCATCGAAACTCTTGCTGTAAAGAAAGCGTTTGGAGAAGAGCGTGCAAAGAAAATACATATAAGCTCCACAAAATCAATGACAGGACACATGTTAGGCGCTGCAGGTGCGGCAGAAGCGGTAATCTGCGTGAAAGCAATGAATGATGGGATTATTCCGCCGACAATAAATCTTACGGAAGCTG
>CAVHKC010000125.1:0-4853 GCA_963636455.1 Ruthenibacterium lactatiformans | reverse complement strand
CTTATATCCTGTGACTATCACATCTGCATCTGTTTTTTCAAGAGCGTCCAAAATATCAGGTAAATTTTCTGTTTCAACCCAGTCGTCAGAATCCACAACCTTGAAATATCTGCCTTTTGCTTCTTCTATGCCTTTGTTTATCCCGGAGCCGTGCCCTCCATTTTCTTTGCTTATGATTCTTACGGTATCCGGGAAAAGCCGTTCGTATTCTTTTGCTTTTTCTTCTGTTTTGTCTTTTGAACCGTCATTTATAACAATGACTTCAAGCCTCGGATCGGGGCTAATACCGTCCTGACTTTTGGAATTTACCATCGAATCAAGGCATTTTTCGATATATTGCTCTGCATTGTATGCAGGTACTGCTATTGTCAGTTGTTTCATACTCATTCTACTATACGCTCTCAGATATTTTTATTCCTTAATAATTTCTTACATTTTTATATTTAATTGTCCTTATTATGACAGCATACCTTAAAGTCCTCAAGCCTTGCCCTCATCAAATTTCCTTCATATTCTTCAAAAAACATCTTTTTGAAAAATGGTTTTGCGGTATTAACAGAAACCTCTGCCCACAGAAACTCTGCCATGCACTCGCAAGCCTTATCGGCAAGCATTCTTAAGACAAATTCTCCGTAATGCCTTCTTCTGTATTCTTTCAAAACGCAGATATTGTCAGCATAAAATCTGTCATTTTCTATATCAAGCAAGAGCCTTCCTGTGGCTGCAAAAACTGTTTCTGCAGACTTTTTTGCGGTTTCGTCTTTTGCGCAATTTTCCTCTTTACCGCAAGAAACTGCCGAATATTCATCCGTATCAACTATGACATTTAAAGCCAAAGAGTCAAGTTCTTCACGAAGATTATATCCGGTGCCTGAAAAAACTTCATTCCTTATTTTTTTAACGGCGGTCAAATCCTCGCCCTGTCCCAAATATTTTCCGTGTATCATCTTTGCTGTTCTTCGCCAAAAAAGCTCAGCAGTCAAACCCTACTGTAAGCTTGTTTTTTCCGTCTTCATAAATATATTTTACCGAGGATGCCATTTTCATAACCATATGAATTCCCAGACCTCCGATGCCGCGTTCTTCTGCCGAAAGCGATATATCAGGGACAGCTTCCTTTGTCGGATCAAATGGCTTTCCGTTATCGATAAATTCAATCAAAACCGTATTGGCACGGCGGCCAAGTTTCAAAACAGCCTTGTCGGCACCGCTGTAATTTACGATATTCGACCAAATCTCATCTGCAACGATAAACATTTTGTTTTTCAGTTTTGAATCAACCTCTGCGGTTTTCAGACGGTCCTCCAAAAAAGCCTGAGCAACTGCGCACGAATTTGCATCCGGAAAAGATGTCATCTGAAACTTTCCGCATATTGCGCTCATTTTCACACAAAGCATGGTGATATCGTCTGACTGCGGTTCGCCGCTTGAATAAGCCATAACATCGTCCTTGATTTTTTCACATGTCTTTCTGGTGTTTGGATCGGCATCCTTTAATGCTTCATAAAGGCGTTCTTCGCCGAAAAGCTTATGTTCGGTATTGGCTGCCTCTGTCACACCGTCTGTATAAAGGAAGAGAGTATCATCAGGCTTGAGCATAAGCTCGTGCTTTTTATATTCGATATCTTCCATCCCTGCCAGAACAAAATTCGCTTTTGTTCTCAAATATTCAAATTTTCCTCCCCTTCTTCTGATAAGAGGCGGATTGTGCCCTGCGTTTACATATTCAAGCTTTCCCGTGCTTAGATCAAGTTTCCCAAGCCATGCCGTTATGAACATTCCTGCTTCATTTGCGCTGCAAAGCTTCCTGTTGGCTTCGTTAAAGATTTCTTCGGTTTCCTTTCCGCTTTCTGCAAGGCCTTTTATCAATGTCTTTGCAGTCATCATAAACAATGCCGCAGGGACACCCTTCCCCGAAACATCGGCAACCATGAAAACAAGAGTCGAAGGATCCGTAAGATAGAAATCATAAAAATCTCCTCCGACTTCCTTTGCCGCATCCATGGAAGCATAAAGGTCGAAATCCGGGCGGTTTGGATAAGGCGGAAAGACAGAAGGAAGAACCGAATGCTGAATCTGCCTTGCAAGCTCAAGCTCCTTGTCCATTCGTTCTTCTGCTTCTTTGATGTAGTGCTTAAGTGTGGAAACCGTTTCGTTTACATCGTCTGAAAGTTCCGAAAATTCTTTATATGCACGGACATTTATTACTGTGTCCAAATTCCCGTCGGTAATTGAATTCAGGCCTTCGTTTACGAGTCTTAAATTTTTCACGACCTTCTTTTTGAGCATTTGATATACAAATATAAACAATGCCGTAAAAATCAAAATCTCCATGAATACAACGAGATAAAGCGTCACATTGCGGAAAAGCTCGGTGTTGTCTGTTGTAATACGCATGACAACCTCCTGAGTGAAAAAGCTTGTGACGATGAATGCCACAGTAACGCATATAAGCAGCCAGAATGTGAAATCATTGCTGATACGCTTGTTTTTCAAATCGGGTTTATAATGCTTTCTTGTGACCGTGCAGACCCATGCCGATATTCCGACCGCAAGACCGTTGCAAAGAATCATCGGAAATGCGCACAACTGAACAAAAGAAAAGGCATGCGAAACATCATTTAAGTTGGTTGAAATAATAAGAAGCATGTGCAGAACTTCCATTGTGGCACCAATGCCAAAGCCTGCAAGTACACCGGGAGCTTTTCCTTCAAAAACCCTGCGGCGCATAAGCGCACCGAAAACACCCGCAACAAACGTTGCCGAGGCACATGCCGTTCTTGTCAGCATTCCGCCGCCCCAAAGCACGCACAGCCAGCGGTATCCGCCGCCAATGAAACCTGCAATAATTCCCGCAGGCCCGCCGAAAATAAGACCCGCACAAAGAGGTGCGGCATCTCTGACATTCATTATGACGCCTTCGCCCGTGGGAACTCCGAATTCAGTAAGAAGAATCGCAGCACCTCCGAACACAAGCCCTACGATAATCTGAACAGCCGCATAAGGAAGCGAAGAAAATTTTGTTTTTCTTTGAAGCAAAGTAAGCAGCCCCGTTAAGACAATCAGCGATAAGACTGCTGCGCTCATTTTCAAAAAAACCATGTCGTATGCTGTCCTTTCAGTCTTCGATTATCAAGAAATCTTTAAATCCGGTAATTTCAAAGACTTCCATGACAGACTCCGGAACATTCACGATTTTAAGCCCGCCCTTATCGCTCATTTCCTTGTGAGCTTTCAAAACAATCCTGAGACCGGCTGAGGAAATATATTCTGTCTTTTCCAAATCCATTATGATTGTTTCGGCTTCCTGCAATGCCGAATCGACAGCCTCTTCAAGCTGCGACGCCGTCGTTGTGTCAATTCTTCCTTCTATCTTGAGAACAGAATTTTTTGAAATTGTTTTTTCTATATTAAGCATAATTTCTTTCAACTTCCTTTGTTTGTCTTTTAAATGTATGGGTTTCTTTGTTTTATATATCTTTTACTGCTGTCTGTGGCTTATTACGAAAGGTATAAGCTTTTCATGCAGAAGCTCCAGCGCCTGCCGGCGTTTTTCTTCGGGCCATCTGTCGCCTTTCAGCATGGATGTGCAGCACCTGAACCACGCAAGCGGAAAAAGCCACTCGGCATCCGGATTCTTTTCTTCCGCCTCTTCGATTGATTCGGCATCGAAATACTTTCTCAAAAGAAGCTTCAGAATTTTATCGACAGTCGTGGTTTTCAGATTATAAAAATTGTTGTATTCCTGGTTTTGGTCCGAGGCGTAATACATTGAAAACAAGATCCTCGATATGTCAAACATCGAAAGCCCTGTCGAAAATTCCCCCATGTCTATGAGGCAGCATTCACCGTTCTGCACCATAATATTGTTCAGATTCAAATCTCCGTGTACACACTGTGCACGGTCAGGCACCATGTCCAAAAACTCGTACAGATAATCCCTTTCCTCATCTGTAATGCCTGTGATATTCGGAATATCTTCCCTGTTTATGTCTTTAAAAGACGGAAGCTTCGCACCTTCTGCATGAATCTCGTGCATCTGCTTGCAGACATCAGCATACATATCCACATATTTTTCCAGATTTTCTTCGTCTTCTCTGATAAGTTCTGTTAATGTCTTGGAATTTATGAGTTCGTAGACAACGCCCGTCCTGCCCTCGGATTCAACGATATCATAAGAAATTGCCGTGGGAACACCCATAACAAATGCCTTCTTTGCAAGGTCCTTTTCACGCTTGATTTCTTCTTTGCTCACATGCGGATAATAAAGTTTTATAATCTTTTCTTCATCCAGTCTGTAGACTTCTCCGCAGGCACCTGCTCCGATTTTTTCACAGCTTTCGACGCTTATTTTCTTCTTTGCTCTGCTTATGTTCATGATCTCCGAAAATCCGGTAACATCAAAAACATTCATAACCTCGTCATTGACGTTGATGATGCGAAACTCCTTTTTTGCACAGCGCTTCTTTATTGCAAGAAGCACACGAAGCCCGGCACTTGAAATAAATTCCAAGTCCTGTGCGTCAATTATGACTCCGTTTGTATCCTTCGGCTCGTCTTTCGTTTTTTCTTCAAGTTCATGCGCATTTGCAGATGTGATGCTTCCGATAATCTTTATCGTTGTAAGCTCTGCGTGATCTAAAATTACTTCCATATTGTTTTGCTCCTTTTTTAATTTATCTTAGTTCCCCTCTGCCGCAATATATTTGCGGTTATAACCTTTGAAATATTATTTACGACTCTATCTTATATTAATATTTCAGCGATTTTTAAGTCTTATTATTACAATGCATATCATGATTTTGGTATATAAACGATATATGCACACAACTGCCGCTAATTATAACATGGAA
>CAVHKC010000124.1:3673-4874 GCA_963636455.1 Ruthenibacterium lactatiformans | reverse complement strand
ATATAAAGATTTCTGTCTTTTCGATATTCGATATTGTTCCTTCTTCTTTTTTCGTTCATTTTCGTCACTCCTTGAATGTGACAAAATCACGAAGGGCATTTAGGCCTCCTTCATAATTTTTTGATTTCTGCGTTTCTTGGTTGTTTTGCGGCGCCCTTGGCGCCGCATTCGTAATCATTTGCGTTTTATAGGATTATTTAAGTAATTTTCTGTTTTATTTCTGCCTTCTTATTTGGAAATTTCACATTCCTTAAGACATTTCGGTTTTTTCAAATATTCTTAATTTTGCGCTCGAAGACCTTTTGTTTCTTGCAAGTTCTTCATCCGTGGCTGTAATCGGATGTTTTGTAACCACTTTCCCCATCGGCTTTTTGCCGCATGTGCATACCGGAAAACCCGGCGGGCAAGTGCATGGACTTTCGCACCTTCTGAATTCGTTTTTCACGATTCTGTCCTCGAGCGAATGAAATGTTATTATTGCAAGTCTTCCGCTCGGATTCAGCCTGTTTATCATCGGTTCTATCGAACGTTCAAGCACATTCAGTTCGGAATTTACTTCTATTCTTATTGCCTGAAAGGTCCTTTTTGCAAATCCCGTCTGTCCTTTTCTTACAGATGCGGGAATTGCCTGCTCAACTATCTTTGCAAGCTGCAGCGTTGTTTCAATCGGTCCTCTTTTTCTTTCGTTTTCAATGTGCTTTGCTATATTGTTTGCGAAATTGTCTTCGCCGTATTTTCTTATTATTCGTGCAAGTTCTTCTTTCGAATATGTGTTTACGACATCATATGCGCTAAGCGGTGCCGTTTTGTCCATTCTCATGTCCAAAGGTGCGTCTTTGCTGTAGCTGAACCCCCTTTCAGGGTTATCAAGCTGGTAAGACGAAACTCCTATATCAAGCAAAATCCCGTCAACCTTTTCAATTTCAAGGTCATCTAATACTTTGCCGAAATTCACATAATTGTCATGGACAAATGTTGTTTTTCCTTCAAATTCCGAGAGCCTTTTTTTCGCCGCTTCTATGGCTTCCTCATCACGGTCGATGCATATCAGCCTGCCCTCTTCGAGCCTTTTTGCGATTTCGTATGAATGGCCGCCTCCGCCCGATGTTCCGTCAACATATATTCCGTCAGGCTTGATTTCCAGTCCTTTTATCGTTTCTTCAAGAAGTACGGGATCATGTTTAAAAACCAATGCCAAGCT
>CAVHKC010000124.1:1556-3663 GCA_963636455.1 Ruthenibacterium lactatiformans | reverse complement strand
GCCTTTTTCCATTCATCTGCATCCCAGATTTCTATTTTGTCCGACACGCCTGCAAGAACCACGTCCTTTTCAAGCTTTGCATATGTTCTGAGCGACTGCGGCAGGAGGATTCTGCCCTGCTTGTCGGTTTCTGTTTCGACGGCACCTGCAAAGAAGTACCTTTTTATTTTTCGTACGTTTGCGCTTGACGTTTGAAGTTTGTGAAGATTGTTCGAAAACTCATCCCAGCTTTCCGAAGGAAAAATCCACAAGCAGCCATCCAAGCCTTTTGTCACAACGAATTTTTCTCCGAGCAACTCTCTGAACTTGGATGGAACTATCACTCTTCCTTTCGGATCAATTGAATGGGTGTACTCGCCCACGAATGAGTTGTTCACAATTTCCTCCGTCAAATTTCAGTGGAGTGTCGGTCCGTGCCCTTTACCCCGGTGATATCATCGCGTCTGTATGACATTTCTCCCACTCGGTTTTAACCCACGTACGAAAAGTTAAAATCGAAA
This sequence comes from Ruthenibacterium lactatiformans, assembly GCA_963636455.1. Taxonomy (GTDB): domain Bacteria; phylum Bacillota; class Clostridia; order Lachnospirales; family Lachnospiraceae; genus RGIG5612. Next base: position 3,163 of record CAVHKC010000124.1, on the reverse strand, counting down.
TTCGTCACTCGGTGCATTTACCACTTTCTTCCACTTTGTTCCACTTTTTACCACTTTTCGGTAATATTACACCACTTTTTTCCCCATTGCAACCGATTCGGGGGTATTTCCTTTTTGCCGCAAAACGCAGACAAACAAAAAGAATCGGCATTTGCCGATTCTTTTTTACAAGATAATGTATTCCGTTTTTTTACTTTTTCAATATATTGTAATGCCGATTTTCGCTTTGTGCATATTGCATAAATTACATCTCGAATTTTCTACATATTGCTTTGCTTATATATCCGTTTTTTCAGACACTATCTGTGAATCTGCTGTTTTGTCCTTTTCTTTGGCTTTTTCCTCCTGCAAATCAGCTTCTTCTTTATCTGCATTTTCATCTGTTTTTAAATCAGTTTCTTCATTTTCCGCAGATTCTGGTTTATTTTCATCTTCCGCTTCAGCAGATTCAGATTGGTTTTTATCTTCCCCTTCCGCAAATTCTGACTGCTTCTTATCATCTTCTGACGGTTCGGACTTGCTTTCTTCTTCTGCCGCTGCTTTTGACTTCTTTGTTTTCTTCTCGAACTTAAGTTCCTTCCAATTAGGAACTGTAAGATTTACATATGCATATTTCTGCGGCTCTTTGTGCATGAATATGCGCATTATTATAAGCACAGCAAGCGAGGCAAAGAACAGCACAAATGCAAGCAGCTGCGAAACAGCAATGCCTGTATTTCCGATAACAAGCTGGTCGGTTCTTAATCCTTCAATCCACACTCTTCCGAGAGCATATCCTCCGATATACCAAAGCGCAACCTCGCCTGAATATTTTGCTTTCTTTCTGAAAATCATTATCAGCACGAAGACTGCCAGACACCACACAGATTCATAAAGAAATGTCGGATGAACCTGAATATATTTTGTGCCGTCGATATTCACCATATTCTTCACGAGCTCATCGGTCACAACGCCGTTTGCCTCGGAATATTTTATCTGCATTGCAAAAAGCGAATCGGTGAATCCGCCGTAGGCTTCTTTGTTTATGAAATTGCCCCAGCGTCCGATTGCCTGGCCCAAAACAATTCCGGGCGCACATGTGTCTATAACCTGAAGAAAAGAAATCTTCTTGATTTTGCAAACAATAAGCCCGCAGATAACGCCGAATATAATACCTCCGTATATTGCCAGGCCGCCATGCCGCAAATTGAATATCTCCGCAGGATTATCCTTGTAATCAGACCATTTGAATGCCACATAATATATTCTTGCTCCGATAATTGCCGCAATCACGACAGCTATTGTGATGTCGATATAATTGTCCGCATTCTGCCCAGTTCTTCTTGCAAGATTGTATACCAATACTGCCGCAGCTATAATGCCTATCGCTATTATCACGCCGTACCACGCAATATAAATTCCGAACACATTAAAGCCTGTATACAGATGGTCAAACTGTATTCCCAAATGCGGGAATATAACCGACGGGTCAACGCTTTGTGCCGCAGTTTCTGCCGACACCGCTGCCTGCGCTGTCGTTTCTGCCACTGTGTCGGCTATTTTGAAAATTGCTGATGCCAATTCCATATTTAATATCTACTCCTTGCAGTTTATATTTGCATGAAATC
>CAVHKC010000124.1:0-1546 GCA_963636455.1 Ruthenibacterium lactatiformans | reverse complement strand
CACTTGATGCTTTCATAAAATTTTCGTCAAAATCAAAATTACTGCTTTCATGTCTGTTTATTTTCAAAAGCATTTTTTTACACATTCCGTCATGCTTTGAAAATATGATTTATACTTTGCCATTAAACATTGAACCTGAAAACAATTATGTCGTCGTCTCTTACGACATAATCCTTGCCTTCCATTCTCACAAGGCCTTTTTCTCTTGCGGCACCAAGCGATCCCAATTCCATAAGGTCGTTGTAGTTTACGACTTCAGCCTTAATAAAGCCTTTTTCAAAATCCGTATGTATTTTCCCTGCCGCCTGGGGCGCTTTTGTTCCTTTGCTTATCGTCCAGGCACGCACTTCCTTGGGACCTGCCGTCAAAAAGCTTGTAAGCCCCAAAATCGAAAAGCTTGCCTTTATCAGCTTGTCCAGACATGAGCTTGTAAGCCCCATATCCTCAAGAAAAGCTTCTCTTTCGTCATCGTCAAGTTCGGAAAGCTCTTCTTCTGTTTTGGCTGAAACCACAAAGACCTCCGAACCCGTTTTCTTGGCATATTCTCTGACTTTTTTTACATATTCGTTGTTTATCCCGTCGTCTGCAAGGTCGTCTTCTGCAACATTTGCCGCATAAATAACGCTCTTTGCGGTAAGAAGATTGAAATCCTTCGCAAGCTGTTCTTCATCTTCCGAAAGTTCGAGCGTCTTTGCAAGCTTTCCTTCTTCAAGGTGCTTCTTTATTTTTTCAAGCAAAGCAAGCTCCACCGCCAAAGCCTTGTCATTCCTTGCGCCTCTTGCGGTTTTTGCGATACGCCTTTCTATTATTTCAATGTCCGAAAATATAAGTTCAAGATTTATTGTTTCGATATCTCTTATCGGATCAACGCTTCCGTCAACATGGACCACGTTGTCATCGTCAAAGCACCTTACGACATGAACGATTGCATCAACTTCTCTTATGTTTGCCAGAAACTGGTTCCCAAGGCCTTCTCCCTTTGAAGCGCCCTTGACAAGCCCCGCAATATCCACAAACTCAACAGTCGCCGGTGTTATTTTTTCTGAATTGTAAAGATCCGAAAGTGCCTTAAGCCTTTTGTCCGGAACAAAAGCAATTCCTATATTTGAATCTATTGTGCAGAAAGGATAGTTTGCACTTTCCGCCCCCGCCTTGGTCAATGCATTGAAAAGTGTGCTTTTCCCCACATTGGGCAGTCCGACAATGCCTAATTTCATATTTAACAAGCCTCCTTAAAGTTTCGTTTCTATTATGCTCGATTCGCCTTTGTGTCCCTTCTTGCTTCCGCCTTCGGCACAATCAGCCTGAATATAATTGCATGAACAGCAAAATAAACGGCCGTCGTTATTATTATCACAACCCACATTTGTCCGTTAAGTGCGGTAAGCGAGAACAACCCTTTGTGGAAAGCGCACGCAATCAGGCTTATTGCCGCAACACCGGCAATAAGTGCTCCCTTCCACAAAGTAAGTTTTCCGCAAATATCAAAAATTGTTATGAATCCGACAATCAAAGCGACATAAGTTGCAATTGTCGAATACTGCAC
>CAVHKC010000123.1:0-4893 GCA_963636455.1 Ruthenibacterium lactatiformans | reverse complement strand
GCTTATTTTACGCCAAAGCTGCCTAAAGTTTTGCAAGCTGAGCTTCGACCTGTTCCATCATCTTTTTATATTTTTCCTGCTTTTCTCTTTCTTCTTCAATCTTTGCGGCAGGTGCTTTGCTTAAGAACTTTTCGTTTGTAAGCATATTTTCCGAACGCTTAAGTTCACCTTCAAGCTTCTTTTTCTCGCCTTCAAGCCTTTCTTTTTCCTTCTCAAAATCGACAAGCTCGTTCAGCGGAATGTATATTGTAACATCCGAAAGCGGCACTGACAAGGCATCTTCTCCCGCTGTCCTTGCCTCCTCACAAATGAATACTTCCTGTGCTTTTGCAAGCGCAGCAAAGAAGTTCCTGCCATTTTCGAATATATTTCGGATTCCTTCTGAAGCAGAAACAACATAAACATCTGCCTTCTTAGAAGGCGGCACATTCATTTCGCTCCTTGCATTCCTTATCTTTCCTACAGCTTCTCTGATAAGGTCAACTTCCGTTTCACATTCTTCAAAATGCATTTTTTCATCATAAACCGGCCACGCCGAAATCATTATAGATTCCTCATGTGATTTAAATGTGTCGAAAGTCCCTGCAAGTTCTTCGGAATTTATCATATTTGCCAAAAGCGTATAAGGCTGAATTGAAGTATATATTTCTTCAGTCACAAAAGGCATATAAGGATGCAAAAGCTTTAGTGCACTTACAAGCACTGCCTGGAGTGTATACAATGCTGCCTTACGGCTTTTTTCGCAGTCGCCGTAAAGCCTCGGCTTTGCCATTTCTATATACCAATCGCAAAATACATCCCATATAAACTCATAAAGCTTGTCTGCCGCAATGCCTATTTCATATTTGTCCAGATTTTCCGTGACATCTTTGATGAGCGTGTTGTTTTTCGAAAGAATCCACTTGTCTGCATCTTCAAGATCTTTAAAATCCACATCGCCTATTCCTTCTTCGGGCATGTTCATGAGGATAAATCTGGAAGCGTTCCATATCTTGTTTGCAAAATTTCTGCTGGCTTCAACCCTTTTTTCCGAATAACGCATGTCGTTTCCGGGAGAATTTCCCGTAACAAGCGTAAATCTCAAAGCGTCTGCACCGTATTTGTCTATAACTTCGAGCGGGTCGATTCCGTTTCCGAGCGATTTGCTCATCTTTCTTCCCTGCTCGTCTCTTACAAGTCCTGTATACAAAACAGTGTCAAAGGGCTTTTCTCCCATCTGCTCATAGCCTGAAAAAATCATCCTCAAAACCCAGAAGAACAAAATATCATATCCCGTAACGAGCAGATTTGTGGGATAAAAATATTCCAGAGATTTTATTTTTTCGGGCCATCCCAGTGTGGAGAATGGCCAAAGTGCCGAAGAAAACCATGTGTCGAGGCAGTCTTCGTCCTGAATCATGTGCGTACTTTTGCACTTGGGGCATTCTTTGGGTGATGATTTGGAAACAACCATTTCTCCGCATTCTTCGCAATAGTATGCGGGGATTCTGTGCCCCCACCAAAGCTGCCTTGAAATGCACCAGTCACGGATATTGTCCGTCCAGTTGTAATAAACCTTTTCAAGGCGTTTCGGGATGAACTTAACTTCGCCTTCCTTTACCGCCTTAACCGCAGGCTTGATAAGCTCGTCCATCTTGACGAACCACTGCTTTTTGATCATCGGCTCTATTACCGTGCCGCACCTGTCATGGTATCCAACGGCATGCTCATGTTCCTTGACACTTGCCAAAAAGCCTGCCTCTTCCAAATCTTTGACAATGGCTTTTCTTGCTTCAAGTGTTTCCATACCGCAGTACTTTCCGCCAAGCTCGTTTATGGAGCCGTCGTCGTTGAAGACGCATATTTCTTCCAGGTTGTGGCGTTTGCCCAGTTCAAAATCGTTGGGGTCATGTGCGGGCGTCACCTTCATTGCGCCGGTTCCCACTTCAAGGTCGATATATGTATCGGCAATAATCGGAAGCTTCCTTCCCACAAGCGGAAGAATTGCCGTCTTTCCGATATATTTTTGATAGCGCGGATCATCAGGGTGAACAACCACCGCCGTATCTCCCAACATTGTTTCGGGCCTTGTCGTTGCGATTTCTATGAAATCGTCTTCGCCGTCTATGGGATATTTTATATTCCAGAAATGCCCTTTTGTGTCTTTATGCTCAACTTCCGCATCGGAAACTGTTGTCATGCACTTGGGACACCAGTTTATGATTTTCGTGCCTTTGTAGATCCATCCCTTTTCGTACATGCGGATGAAAGCTTCAAGAACAGCCTCGGAACAGCCTTCGTCAAGTGTAAAGCGTTCTCTGTCCCAATCGGCGCTTGCGCCCAGCTTTCTTAACTGCTGTCCGATGATTCCGCCATATTTTTCCTTCCATTCCCATGCATGCTCAAGGAACTTCTCACGGCCGATATCGTGCTTGTCGATTCCTTCCTGTTTTAATTTCTCGATGATTTTCACTTCCGTTGCAATCGAAGCATGGTCGGAGCCCGGCTGCCACAGCGCATTGTAGCCCTGCATTCTCTTCTGCCTTATCACAAGGTCCTGGAGCGTATTGTTCAGCGCATGCCCCATGTGAAGCTGCCCCGTGATGTTGGGAGGCGGCATGATAATCGTGAAAGGCTTTTTGCTTTCATCGGGTTCTGCATGAAAATATTTCTTTTCAAGCCATTTTTCATAAATAGGCTGTTCTATTTCCTTGGGATTATATGTTTTTGCAAGTTCTTTCATTTTTTTATTGTCCGTTCTTTTATATTTATGCACCATGTCAGCCTTCTTTGCGGCCTTTTCAAAATGTATTTTTTATCTTTGCATAGTATAATATTCCTGTTTCCACTTTTCTATAATTTTCTGATAGTTCGTGCCGCTTGAAAAATCCTTTGCGAATTCTGCGGTTTCATCGGAATTTTCGATTTCTGTTCTTTCTGATTCAACGGCATTTTTTATCACCTGAAGTGCTTCGTCCGATATTTTGTATTTTACAATCGTATCCAAAAGCTCTTCTTCATCATCATTTAAAATGCTCATATAGACGCACGATTTTGCATATTTGGGTTCGGGATTCAATTCAAAAGCAAAGCGGAAATAATAATTCGCCGTCTTTCCCATGTAAAGCTTCGCATAAATTATCCCGATGGAATAAGCAATCTGCGCAAAAAAGCTTCCCGGAAGCTTTTCCTTGTCTCTTTTTGCAAGAATTTCGCTGTATATTCGGCATGCAGAACCGTATTTTTTCTGTGCATACAGCCTGTCTGCCGTCATCTTCCTTCGTTCTGCCTCCGTCATCGTGTCTATGTTCATGACAAGCGGGGCAATGCGGCTCATTTCCGTCTGCGAAAAATATTGTGTCGACTTGAAAAGATATGAAATAAAATCCTTCATCAATGCCTTTTCCTGTTCAAATTTTCGCATTTGATTGGCAATATCTGCACGGCCAAGTTCCTTTTCGATATAATCAAAAAGTTCACTGCTGAAAAAATTTCTGTATACAAGATGAATGTTGTTGTAGATAAAATAATTTATCTCTTCAAGCGAGTATACATTTATACCCGTTTCTTTTATATAATATGGATTTTTCGACTGCTTTCCGCAGAGTATCAAGCCTGGCATTTTTCTCTTTTACTTTAAATTTATATTTCTGCAAAAACCGCATTTCGCACTGATTTTGCACTTGTTTTTATATAACTCTTTCAAGGCTGAGCCTCTTTTTGAATTCTATGTTGCTTGAAGGAAACATTTCACCGAAGCCCTTATCCTTGATTCCAAGCATACATTCGGAATCATTTATAAAATTCAAATTTATCTCGATCCTTGTCGTCTTGTTGGGGCGCTTGGGAAATTCGCTCAGATCAAATTCAATGACCGTTGTTTCTCTGCTCAGCACCGAGGTGACATAAAATTTTATCCACGAAAGATTATCGACTATGAAATCCACCGAGCAGCTTGCATCGTACCAGCTCTTTGCACCGTCCGAAAGCACAAGCCTTGATTCCTTCTCGCCTCTGAATGCATCCACGGCAATCCTTGCTTTTGTCCTGTCTTTTGAAACAATAATCAAATCGGGCTGCTTTGTGGCTCTTCTGCAGCCTGCAAGGCATGCGCCCTTGACATATATATTATTTCCCTTGAAAGCCTTTGCTTTTTCGGAAATTTTCTGCAATGTGTTTGCAAACCATATTTCGGTGAATCCGTCGCCTGCAAAATAAACCGCAGACGGCAGGTTTTCTTTTGTAAGCTCCTGATATGCCGCGCTTAATTTTTCGTCAAGCTGAAGCTTCGCCATGCTGCTTGAAAGGTCCTTCATCGAAAATTCAAACGAATGCATGCTTTCGTTCACATAAACAAGCTTCCTGTCCGTTTCATCTACTTCCTTAATCCGCTTGACGAAAAACCCGTCAGTCGAAAAGTCGAACAAAAGCACGCCCTTTTTCCTCAGTTCTTCATCATTGCTCATAACAAAATATGCAAAGCTTTCGGAATAACTCAAAAGCTTGAGCCTGTCTTCGTTCACCCCGAGCAGTGCAAAAACCTCTGCAAAAGCTTCTTTTATGTCGGGTCTGATTCTCCTTAAGGTTACAGTAATATTTGAAACTGTTCCCGCATAAGAAGCCTGCTGAACCAGACCTATAAGCTTGCTTATATATACGGCAAAAAGCTGTTTGTAGGAAAATTCCGAATTTCCGACAACTGCATTTCCTCCGCCCAATGTATTTGTCAGAAAATCGCCGTAAACCGAAGCACCTGTTGCCGAGGCATAATCAAGTGCCTCGTTTCCGATAATCCAGTCGTTTTTTTCGATATCATAACTTAAGGCAACCGGGATAAGATAGCGCATTTCATCACGCCCTGCCGTTATTGATTCGGGGCGTTTGTGCCGCATGCTGTAAAAGCACACCTGGCAA
>CAVHKC010000122.1:0-4971 GCA_963636455.1 Ruthenibacterium lactatiformans | reverse complement strand
TATATTTCGGGGATACAGCACGTGTTCCCTATGGCGGAAAATCACGTGATACAATAATCCGTTATTCAAAACAGATATCTGATTTTCTGATATCTCAAAATGTCAAAGCCATCGTTATTGCCTGCAACACGGCAAGTGCACTGGCTTTGGATTCGCTTTGCAAAACTTCAGATATACCGATTTTGGGCGTTGTAAAGCCCGGTGCAAGGGCAGCCGTGAAAGCAACCAAAATCGGAAGAATCGGGGTTATCGGCACTGTGGGAACAATAGGAAGCCGACTTTATGAAAAATATATTCATGCAGCCGACAGCAAAATCACGGTTTTCGGCAAAGCATGCCCTCTTTTTGTTCCGCTTGTCGAAGAAGGAATAATTGATGATTCCGTTACCGAAGAAATGATACGCCGCTATCTTTGCGGCATGGTTACCGAAGATGATATCGATACGCTGATACTTGGCTGCACTCACTATCCTTTGATAGAAGGTGTCATCGCAAGGGTCATAAAGCAAATGCAAAAGGCGTCTTCCGCCCATGATATTGTTTTGGTAAATCCCGCACGTGAAACGGCGCAAAGCCTTGCGGCACTGCTTGAAGAATCCGGCCTTTCACGCACGCAGCCTGCAAAAAGCGAAGACCACAAATTCTTTGTTAGCGATGATGTGGAAAAATTTGTTTCATTTGCCAAAGAAGTTTCCGGCATAAATATTGCAAATGCCGTGTTAAAAACCCTAAGCTAAGTTCCGAATCGGATTACTTTTGCAAAACTTTGTCAAAAAAAGGCTGCCTTGGTTTTAACCGAGACAGTCTTAATTTTTTTATTTTGTCCGAAATCCTGCACTGTGCATTGCCGTCTGTTAGCGAAGTTTATCAAGAAAGTTTTCCGTTTTCTTTTTGATTTTCTTCTGTTCTGCAACCGGTCCTCTTATTCGCTTCGCCGAGCAGATATACATTCCCGAAACCGAAGCCTTCACTTCCTGGTGCGGTGCAAGCGTTTTGAAAACTTCCGGGTCGCAAACCATGCTCATAACCTTGGGTCCGACCTTGACTTTTACAATCGGAACTCTCACAAGCTTTGCCCTCCAGCCCGCAGAATCCGTGACTATTTTGGGCAGTCCCGCATTTGTCATACGCATTTTCTTTTTGTCTATGATGTAGCAGTTCATTGTTTGAGCGGTTTTCTGCATCTGCTGTGCCTGCTCATCCTGCTGCCTCTGGGCCTTTCTTCCCATGAAAAACAGTGCCACGATTGCCGCGCCCAAAACGACAACGACAATTATTGTAATTATCCACGCTGTACTCATATTTTATTCTCCTGCTTTTTTATTAACCTTGAAATTTTATCATTTCAAACCACATAACGCAAGACGCTACTTATTGCTCTCCAGCGTGTTAAGAATATATTTTTCCTGAACCTCGATATGATGTTCGATTTCCTTCTTTGCAAGTCTTACATTTTTGTCGCCAATCGCAGCAAGAATTTTTGCATGTTCCTCCACGATTGACTCCTTGTTTTTCATGTCTTTGATATATTCGAATCTGTAGCGAAAGATGTGTTCTTTAAGCTGATGAAGCATAACCACAAGCCTGTCGTTGTTTGTGAGCTTGTAGATTTCCTCATGAAACTCGACATCGCTCTTTGTGATCGTTTCAATGTCGTCGTTTTTGACTGCCTTTGAAATCGCTGCATTGATTTCCTTGAGTTTCTTGAGGTTTTCTTTTGTGACATTTTTGCATGCCAAAGTAACCGAAAGGCTTTCAAGCGCTTTTCTTATCTCGAGAACTTCTTTAAGGTCTTTTTCGTTAATCGGCGCAACCTCGGCGCCCTTTCTGGAAGTTACAATCACAAGACCTTCAAGTTCTAACTTTCTTATTGCTTCCCTTACCGGAGTTCTGCTCACACCCATTTCGTTTGCAAGCTTGATTTCCATAAGCCTCTCGCCGGGCTTTAAATCGCCTGTTATTATTGCCTCTCTCAATGACTTGAAGACAATATCTCTAAGCGGAATGTACTCGTCAAAACTCAATTTCAAATTAGCCATATATGCACTCATTCTCCCTTTATAAAATTCGTAATATATAATGTTTTCTTGTTATCCTTCATATTAAGACGGCTGCTCGCTGCCCTTGCTGCGGCTTCTTCTTCAAACAAGCCGAACACAGATGAACCAGAACCGCTCATCAAGGCCTTAACCGCACCGAACTTTTCCATATCCTTCTTGATTTCCGGTATTTCGGGATATTCTCTGCCCACAACTTTTTCCAGAGCATTTCCCATATTTTCGAAAATCTTTTCTCTGTCTGAATTCTCAATCGCACAGACAAGCGAATTAATATCCGGATGGTCCTGCGAAAACATTCCGTCATATGCCTCGTATGCCCATTTTGTGGATACGGGAAAATGCGGTGAGCATATCAAAACGCTCATATCAGGCATCGGCTCAAGCTCCGAAAGGCGTTCTCCTATTCCTTCCGCCAAATATGTTCCCTTTCTCAGGCAGAACGGAACATCCGTCCCCAATTTCAATGCAATTTCGTCCATCTGTGCTTTATTCATTCCAAGCCCATAAAGAGCATCCATTGCCTGAATTATTGCGGCTGCGTCTGCACTGCCCCCTGCCATTCCGCCTCCGACGGGAATGTTTTTCTTTATGTCTATACGGACTCCGCCCTTAATATCGAATTCATTGATAATCACTTCCGCAGCCTTGTAGGCCAGATTCCGCTCATCATTCGGTATAAAAGGAAGAGTCGTCTTCACTGTAATTCCGCTTCTTGTTTTCCTTGCAAGAACATCGTCATAAATGTTCACGGTCTGAAGAACCATCTTCACCAGATGGTAGCCGTCTTCTCTGCGCCCCGTGATATCAAGGCCTAAGTTTATTTTTCCGTATGCTCTGAGCCCAATCTGTTCCATAGTTTTGACGATTCTTTGATCCTCCCCGAATTTTTTTAATAATACACTTTAAATTCAGATTGTGCAATAAAAATACATAAAAATGTATATAAATTTATACATCGGCGCCTGTCTTGAATTTTCAGACATGTGTGGTAAAATCGGCAAAGAAAAAAACAAAGGACAATGTCATGAAAAAGAACGCCTCATCCGGCAGACAAATGTCCGACACCTTCCGCATGGCAATATTCATCATATTGTCCGGAGGTTTTCAGGACGCATATACATATTTCATGCGCGGCGAGGTTTTCGCAAATGCGCAGACGGGAAATATTGTCCTTATGGGCGCTGCCCTCTTCAAAGGCGAATGGTCTTCGTGCGTCAAATATCTCATTCCGCTGCTTTCGTTTATGGTAGGAATTGCGGCGGCAGAATTCGTTCATGCAAAATATAAATATCTTGAAGGGCTGCACTGGAGGCAGATTGTCCTGATTTGCGAAATTGTTCTTCTTTTTGTCGTGGGCTTTTTGCCCCACAATGTTGATATGCTGGCAAACGCTCTCGTATCCTTTGTCTGTGCGCTTCAGGTTCAAACCTTCAGAAAAGTCCACGGCCGTGCCTATGCAAGCACAATGTGCATCGGCAACATGCGAAGCGGAATGGAAGCTTTATGTGAATATTTCAGAACAAAAGACAAGGCAGTCCTCAAAAAATCTCTGCTGTTCTTTGCTGTAATACTCATTTTTGCCATTGGCGCAGGCATCGGAAGTCTTGTTGTTTCAAGGCTTTACGAAAAATCAATATGGATAAGCTGTGCTCTTCTCATCATCAGCTTTATTATAATGTTCATTCCGGAGAATAATTCCGAAAGCAAAACCGCAAAATACAAAAAATAAAATCCGACACCGTAGGACCTGCCTCTTTGCAGTATCGCAAATAATTTAAAAATTTAAACCGCATTCAAGCTTTCTTTAATCTTCATGCTTTATTTTATCTCCATAAAATTTATTTCGGAAAAGGAAACTGCATATCGGCAGATTGTGGGTGAGGCCGAATTCTTTGTTCCGATATTACCCACGGATGGAGGTTAAAATGAAAAGAAAGTCAATATTATCAATATCTGCAGTTTTAATTGCAATTATGCTTTCGCTTTCTGCCTGTGCTTCAGACAAAACATCGGAAACAGAAAGCACCACGGCACAAACAAGCAGTACAGAATCTGCCGAAAGCACATCGGAAATGTTTACGGACCGTGATATGGACATCGAATATGATGAAGCATCCTCCGTGAAAATCACATTGAACAAAACAAGTGCTTCGTGCGATTCGGAATCAGTTTCGGTTTCGGGCAGCACGATTACAATAACAGATGAAGGCACTTATATTATTTCAGGAACTCTTACAGACGGAATGATAATCGTAAATGCCGAAAATTCGGACAAAATACAGCTTGTTTTGGACAATGCAAATATCACAAGCTCAACATCTGCAGCAATTTATGTTGCAAGTGCAGATAAAGTATTTATAACCACCGCCTCGGGTTCCGAAAATACCTTGGCAAACGGCGGCGAATATGTGGCAATCGATGACAACAACATCGATGCAGTCATTTTTTCAAAAGACGATTTGACCTTAAACGGTGCTGGAACTTTGAATATCAATGCAGCTGCAGGCCACGGGGTTGTTTCAAAGGACGATTTGGTGCTTACTTGCGGCACATATAACATTACTGCCGAAAAGCACGGTCTTTCGGGAAAAGACAGTGTCAGAATCGCAGGCGGAACCTACACGATTGATTCAGGAAAAGACGGCATTCATTCTGAAAATTCAGACGATGAAACCTCGGGCTTCCTCTATATTGCAGATGGCACGTTCAAAATTACCGCTGACGGCGATGGAATGAGCGGTGCGGCATATGTTCTGATTGAAGACGGTTCTTACGACATTTCCACCGGAGACGGAAGCACAAGCGTCGAGATGAAAACAGATGATATGAATTTCGGTCAGCAGCCGGGGGCTAATGAGCAGACAACCACAACTTCCGAAGAAGAAACAGCAAGCCAGAAAGGAATCAAATC
>CAVHKC010000121.1:0-5025 GCA_963636455.1 Ruthenibacterium lactatiformans | reverse complement strand
ATCTATGCCCTTGATATTTATCAAATCAATGCAAGTGCTTGCACCCGTTTTTTCGCTCATAACACAACATTCCTCTAATTTCGTTTGTTTTTTTATTTGCCGTCTTGATTTTCTTATCTGATTCGTATACATTAAATTCAACCGTCAAAAGCGCATTTTTTCCTTTATTTATGCGGTTTCAATCGGTTTCGACTTTGTCTTTTTATTGACAATGTTATTTTATATTCCAAAATGCTTGCAGTCAATATCAATTTATGATATGATTGTTTCCATTAAAGAATACAAGCATGTATCATTTTAGTGCGATATATTTTCGCTTTATTTTAGGAGGAATTATCATGACTGAAACACAATTGACTTACTTTACTTCAATAGTAGAGTTCGGCAGTTATTCAGAAGCGGCTCTGGAACTGAATGTTTCTCAGTCTACCGTCAGCAAGCAGGTTGCTCAGCTTGAAGAAGAACTCGGCGTCAAGCTGTTTGATCGCTCGACAAGAAAGGCTTCTCTTACTGCCGAGGGTGAAAACCTTTATCCTGAGGCATCGGGGATTTTGTCACAAATCAAAGCTTTAAAAGCACACGCCGAAACATTAAGGCTCGGCGGCAGAAGAAAAATTGAAATTATTGCCTTGCCCGTTATCGGAAACTTCAATTTCTATGTTCCTGTTTTCGCATTCGAGGAATCTCATCCCAACTGTGATGTTCATCTTACAGAGGTTGAAGAAGCCGAACTTAACAAGCGCATAGTCAATGACGATTACGATGCTGCCATTGTTTATTATGACCCCGAGCATATGTCATCAAGGGTGCGTTTCTTCCCCATCATTGAAAACGAGATGGTTGTTGTGGTTCACAAGAGCAATCCGCTCAGCAAAGAAAAAATCATCACTCCCAAGATGCTCGATAATGTTGATGTTATGGCAACTCAGGAATACAATGTTTTGAACAAAATCTATGAGCTTTACTTCAAGAAATTCGATGTTCATCCGCATGTAATATTCCGCGGAAGACCGCAGACGCTCCTTGGCGCCGCTGCCGCAAAGAAGAGCATCGCTTTGCTCGACAGGGTTCATGCCGGAATGTTCAGAACCAACTCTGATGTTGTTCTTATCCCTTTCTCGCCGAACCTCAAGTCCAGCATCGGCATTGCGGTTTCGGAAGATAAGGTTGACGACCCCATCATTCAGGACCTTATAGAATCTTTGTCGAAGCTGTAATTGCTTTGTTTACGGGTGAATTATATAGAATATAATATTATAAAAATGTTCGTTCCTATATGGTTATACCCATGGTTTGAAATTTCTAATTTGAAAAATCAGATTGAAAATATGAAAAAACGGTGATGCCCGCAAGGAGTATCACCGTTTTTATGTTAAGCCAAATTTTGGCAAAACGAGGCTTAAGTTTGTTAAATTCCCTTTGGCTCGTAGGTCAAAACCATGCCGAGGCGTTTGAGCGTTCTTCTGTCTATTGCAGAAAGCGCAGCCGTTGTATGCACCTGACAGCCCCTCAGTTTCGTAAGCTGCTTCATCGCAAGCGCCGCTGTCGGGCTTATGAAGGCATTCGTCGAAAGTGCGATAAGCACTTCATCCGGGTGCAGCCTTGGGTTTCTGCTTCCGAGATAATTTGTTTTCAATTCCTGTATCGGCGCTATCGCCTCGGGCGAAATTATATCTTCTTCCTGCGGTATGCCCGCAAGGTGCTTTATCGCATTCATTATGCAGCCTGCCGAAGGCCCCAAAAGGCTTCCCGTTTTCCCTGTTATCATCGTTCCGTCTTCAAGCTCGATTGCGGTTGCCGCATTGTTTGTTTTTTCTTCAACTTCTCTTGCTGCCGCAACAACTTTGCGGTCTGTTGCTTCAAGCCCCGCCTTGCTCATAATAAGCCTGATTTTATTGACTTCGCTGATTTCTTTTTTGCCTTCTGCCGCACCCACAAGCGCCTGAAAATATCTTCTGATTATTTCCTGTCTCGATGCTTCTTTGCAGGCTTCGTCATCAATAATGCAGTTGCCCGCCATATTGACGCCCATATCCGTGGGGGATTTATAAGGACTTTTCCCATATATATGCTCAAACATGCTGAACAGCACAGGGAAAATTTCAACATCTCTGTTGTAATTTACCGTTGCGCACCCGTATGCCTGAAGGTGGAACGGGTCAATCATATTCACATCATTAAGGTCCGCCGTTGCAGCCTCGTATGCGATATTTACGGGATGGTCAAGCGGAAGATTCCAAATAGGAAAGGTTTCATACTTGGCATATCCTGCGTCAACGCCCCTTTTCTTTTCATGATAAAGCTGCGAAAGGCATGTGCTCATTTTCCCGGATCCAGGCCCCGGTGCCGTCACCACAACCAAAGGCCTTGAAGTTTCCACGTATTCATTTTTCCCAAAGCCTTCATCGCTGATTATAAAAGGAATATCCGCAGGATAACCTGGGATAAGATAATGGTGATACACCTTGATTTTCATGTTCGCAAGGCGTTCCTGAAATTTCATGCAGCTTCTTTGATTTGAATATTTTGAAATCACAACGCTGCTCACATAAAGGCCTGCGTTTCTGTATTCTTCGATAAGCCTTAAAACATCATCGTCATAGGTGATTCCCAAATCTGCACGGATTTTGTTGTTTTCAATATCTTCGCCGTTTACAACCATAACGATTTCTGCCTGGTCTGCAATCTGCGAAAGCATCTGAAGCTTGGAGTCCGACTTGAATCCCGGCAAAACACGCGAGGCATGAAAATCGTCAAAGAGCTTGCCTCCGAATTCCAGATAAAGCTTGCCTCCGAACTGGCCTATTCTTTCTTTAATATGCTGCGACTGCAGCGCAAGATATTTTTCGTTGTCAAATCCGATTTTCATTCTTTTCCCCGTTCACGCAAACAACTTCTCTTGAATCTTATTCTTTGTTAATTCTTCTTTTTGAACACCCATTTTCTCTGGACTGTGTAGCTTAAAGCGAACAAAACTATATCAACCACACATTTCACAATCACCGACAAAAATCCGTCAACTTTGAGAATCTTAACAGCGAATGTGTCCACAAGTCCCATGGAGATTGCCAGCATGCACGCTGCCAGCGCATAATATTTCAAAACGGTTTTCCAAACTGACTCATGCGATTTGAAGACCGTCTTTCTGTTCAATGCATAATTGACAATCGAAGAAAGAATTCTTGCAAAAAGAATGGCAAGCAGCGTCCTTTTTTCATGCGAGCCTGCAAGGACCGTCAGGAAAAGGTAGTAGAAACCTTCGTCTATAAGCCATGAAACCAAGGAATTGCAAAGAAACTTCACAAGGTTTTTCAGGACAACCAAATAAATCTTCACAGAATCCTTCACATAATTAAAATGCGAAGATTCGTTGTCGTTGATATATATCGTTGCTATCGGGACTTCATAATAAGGGATATTGTTTGCCGCAATATCCATTATCATTTGCGTTTCATATTCATATCTGTCGCCTTTAAGCTCGGAAAATCTTTCAAAGCAGGACGACGGGATCACCCTGAGCCCCGTCTGCGTGTCCTTCAGCTTGATTCCGCACGAAAAGTTGTATACAACAGAAGAAATTTTGTTGCCGTAGCGGCTCTGCCAGGGAATGGTTTCTTTGTCGGAAAACTCCCTGCCGCCAAAGATCACGGCTTCTTTGTTTTCCTCGAATTTTTCAAGACAGTTTTTGATGCTTTTGGTGTCATGCTGACCATCTCCGTCTGCCGTAACAGCCGCTTCGATATCCGGCCTGTTTTTTGCAAGATATGAAAAAGCTGTCTTCAAAGCCGCTCCCTTGCCGCGGTTTACTTCGTGCACCAGCACCGTGCATTCGGGGTGATTTCTTATTTCATCAAAATACTTTTGGCTTTCCTGATTGCTTCCGTCATCGATTACGATTATGTTTTTGAAGTCTTCTTCAAGAAGCTTATCGATAAATTTTGTTGTTTTTTCATCCGGATTAAGCACCGGGATTATTATTGCTACGTTCATCTTCTGTTTCTTCTGTCCGCTTCGTATCTGCTTTTGCTGTTATTTCGGTTTGCGTTCGGCCTTCTTGCCGCATTTGGAGGCGTCCTTCTTGCATTCATTGCCGCCCTTCGCCTGCGCCTTGCTTCCATTTCCCTTCTGCGGCGGCGTTTTACCGCACTTGCCCATATCGCAATGCCTGCGGCAATTACCACAACAATAATGATAATTATAAGCACCGGCGAGCCCTTTGACTTTGATTTATCAGCTGTTGCACTCGTTGTGGTTTCGGTTTCATCTGTGCCTGCAGCTTCCGTTGTTTCTTCATTGGCGGCCTGTTTTGAATAAAAGGTTATATTGTCGAACATATCGTCGGTTGATGTGTCATTGCCGACTGTTGTTCGGTACAATCCGTATTTGGTGCAGCTTAGCTCATATCCGTTTGGATTTCCGTCATCGTCATATCCGTCCGAAACATAAAACCAGCAGTACTGCTGCGAATCATGCTTAAGATATGCAGCCTTTGCAATCTCAAGTGCCGTCTTTCCGCCCAGATTTTCAAGCGGCGTTCTGGCATTCATCTCGATTTGGTTTTCACTGTACAAATGAAGGTACAGCTTCGGCGTGTCCCATGTTCCGTATTTCTGCGCCGATTCCGTAAACTTTGAAGAATCCGCCGCCTGCACAACGCCGTCCCTTGTCAGCTTCGAAACCAGCCTGTGGCAGCCGTGGCCGTATTCGCCGTTTTCGTCATGCGTGACAACAACCTGCGGTTTGAACTTTCGTATTGTTCTTACGATATACTCAAGCCCCGCTTCCTCATCATACTGCGTGAGAGCCTCTTCAATAGACTCGGAATAGACGTCCTTGAATTCGCCGAACTGCGGATAATGCCTAACACCCATTGCCCAAAGGCCGTCGAGCGCCTCCTGCATTCTCATGTCCTCGCCCGATGTGTAATGCTCGGTGAAATATGCAACCTGAACATTGATATCGGGGTTGTTTGTATAATTGGGTATTACGCCTCCGAAAAACAAAACTTCATCGTCAGCGTGCGAA
>CAVHKC010000120.1:1858-5054 GCA_963636455.1 Ruthenibacterium lactatiformans | reverse complement strand
GAGTGGGGATGCTCATATCAAGATAGCGGAAGTTTGCTTTTGTGACAGCTTCATATATTGTTTTTCCTTTTTCGACATTCAAATCAAGAGTGTCGACATTGATTGTAATTGTACTCATCTCCTGCACCTCCTTACCATTCTTTTCCTACGGATGTTTTTCCGTTTACAAAATATTCTTCCTTGTGTCCTTCGGGAATTTCATATCCTTCGGGTCTGAACGGATATTTCCACATCGGGATATCCTCTGTGAAAAGTTCCATTTCGCCGTTTTCGCCCTGCTTAACATTGATCCACTTAAGCCAGTTCTTGTTGTCTGATTCGGGATGGTCGAGCCTGTAATGAGGATAGAACACACCTCTTGATTCTGTTCTCATCATGGACGCACGGAAGATCATTTCGAGGTTTAAGAGAGTATCGGAAGCCTCATGGCATTTTGCAAGCATATGAGGATCATCTGCCTTCAATTCTTTTGCAATCTTCTTCATATCTTCGACATCTTTAAGACCCTGCTTCAAAGATTCTGCCGATTTGATTGAAAGCATCTTTGTTCCGAAACCGTATTTTTCTATGCGGTCGAAGATTTCATAAGGAGAATATCCTTCTTTTCTGTTCATAGGTGCGTAAATCTTTTCTTTGTAAGTTGCAACCTGGTCATAATCAAGGTCAAGCTTGTCATGAGATTTAACAAATTCTCCGATATCTTTTCCGGCACGAAGACCTGTCTGAGCAGCATTTCCGACACCGTCGCCTCTGTGCCATCCGAAGTATGCGCTTCCCTGATAGCTGATTTTGCCGGGTGCCCAAAGAGCTTCGACATCTGTCTTGAAGTTGTGGTTAACCTTGACAGGCTCTGCCTGAAGTCTCTGGTCGATGGTGATTTCGGGAGTTTCCGAATGTTCCATCGTATATTTGCTTGACTTGGATTCTACATAATTTTCCCATTCCATCTTATCGGGCATGAGTCTTCCGTCGCCTATCTGCATTCCTTCCCAGCCGATGGAGATAAGTGTTTCATCGGGAACACGAAGGTCAACATAAAGAGGACCTCTGCCTTCTTCAACTTCCTTAACCATGCCGCGAAGAAGCGGGATGGAAATTTCGGGAGCGTTGGGCGCATATTTCTTGGAAATGTTTTCGCCGTTCTGGTTGAATATAAGGTTATATCCGCCATAAACAGGAACGTTTGTGCCCTTGAAAACGATTTCGATCT
Source organism: Ruthenibacterium lactatiformans (assembly GCA_963636455.1). Classification (GTDB taxonomy): domain Bacteria; phylum Bacillota; class Clostridia; order Lachnospirales; family Lachnospiraceae; genus RGIG5612. The sequence continues at coordinate 3,844 of CAVHKC010000120.1, read as the reverse complement.
GTGTTGAAAATTCGATATTTCTTATCAGGCCGCCTGCTCTGTAGATTGCGCCGACACCTGTTCCGTAGCCTAAGAACTCACGCCCCAATTTCTTGAACTGACAGCCGTGTGTTGCAATGGCAACTGCCTTTGCATGGAATATGCGAAGGTCGCCCTTTTTGCTTCCTATTCCGATTGCACCGCAAGCAACACCGTTGTTCGTGAGAACTTCAAAAATATTTGTTTCGTTTAAGATTCTTACACCCATTTCGAGTGCTTTTCTTCTGAGACGCTCGATTGCTCTTAATTCGATTCCGAAGCCTACAAGCTTGCTTTCCGGGTGAACCCAGTATTTAAGCGAGCCGTCCTCGTTTTCGGAAATGAGAACACCGCAGAAGTCGTGCAGCCATTTTACAGAATCTGTATTTGTGGAAAGATAATCATAAAGAAGCTCCTGGTCATTGAGATAAGGAGTCTGGTTTTTAACCATCCATTCTGTTGATTCCATAACATTTTGGAAATCGGCATGGCCGACAATTCCGTTTCCGGCTTTTGAAGACTGTCCCGAATAGCCTGCAAAACATCTTTCAACGATGAGAACATCGGCTTCGGGGGCTTCCTGTTTAGCTCTTATAGCAGTAACAAGTCCTGCAAATCCGCCTCCTACGATGAGGATATCGGATTCAAATACTTTACCTAATGATTTAACATCACTCATTGCTTTTTCCTCCTTTTATCCTTCAAGCGGATCATGTTTGATAACTTCAAGCGGGATGATTTCAATACAATTATTGAGACAAGCCATCTCGCATTTGTAGCAGTGTACGCAGTCCCTGATGTATTTGGGATATGCATATCTTTTTTCTTCGTCCCACACCCATACACCTTCGTCGCAGTACTTAACGCAATGCTTGCAGCCGCTGCAGCGTTCGGTGTCGACAACATGCTTAACGCTGAATTGTTGTCCTTCGCAGATAAATTCCATACGGCTCTCCTTTCAGATATAAGTATTATTTTCCTATCTTGGCATTGAAAGCATCCTCAATATGATCAAACAACGGAATTGCAGGATACATCTCTGCGTCAAAGGTTAATTCCATCGGATCTTTGAGTATGAAATAATCGAGCTCTTTTGCATCATCGCATTCGAAAAGAAGGAAGCATCTGCCATCACCCGGAATAAAATACGCATCCAGGAGTTTGCCTTCTTCTTTAAGCTTTTTAAGCCATTCGACATGCTCGGCAAGAGGTCCTTGAAACTGAGAGGGATTTTCCTTCATGCCATCGAAAAATAATTGATTGTGTCTTGTAATTTTCAAAAATTTCATAATATAACCTCTCGATAATAAGTATATTTTTTTATTTGTAAAGCTTGATTGTTTTTTATGCCCAATTTGATATTTTGCCATTGTTTCTGTTTTACATATGGGTGAAACTCGCCATTTTCAGCTCATCCTCCGGTCGGAATTTTGCATTGCTTCTGTTTCACATATGGATAGGCCGCAGGAATTCTGCGTCACTTGTATTAAGGATAGCCTTGTTTTCAAGTTTGCCGCAGAATGCCTGACGGATAATAATATTAACTTTTTATAAGCACCTTGCCGCAGCATACCCTTCGTGGATTGCATCGTAGATCTGGCGTACTTTTTTGCAGTCACCGATTTCGATTACATCTGGAACGAATTCTTCAAGCTCTTCGGCAAGCGAATGCTGAGGAACAAATCCGGCAGAAATCACGACGCTGTCTGCTTTAAGTTCTTTGCGGTTTCCGAAACGGTCAACCAAAACGGCACCGCCTTCGGAAACGCTTTCGAGGCGCATTCCTGTTATGATTTTGATTCCTGCCTTGTGCACAGCCTGCATATAAGCGGGAACAACCGCACTGAAGTTTCCTAAGAAGCGGTCCATCATCTCGACAATGGTAACGTCTTTTCCCATGTCAACAAGCTCAAGTGCTGTTTCTGCACCTGTGATTCCGCCGCCGATAACGACAGATGTTCTGCCGCC
>CAVHKC010000120.1:0-1818 GCA_963636455.1 Ruthenibacterium lactatiformans | reverse complement strand
GCAGGGAAGACATTTTCGCCTTCGATTCCCGGAACATCAAGCTTTCTTGCAATGCCGCCTACGGCACAGATTGCGGCAGCGAATCTGCCTGTTTTGATTTTTTCTGCTGTCGCTTCTTCTTTCACAACCTTAATGCCGAGCTTTTCGATCTGATGTTTGTAGTAGTTTATAAGAAGCTTGATATCTGCTTTATATTCCGGCGCACCAGCTTCAATCATCAATCCGCCTAATTCACGCTTTTCATATAATGTGACATCGTGCCCGCGCTTTTTGGCTGTGACTGCCGCTTCAAGTCCTGCGGGGCCTGCGCCTATGACAACAACCCTTTTGGTATTTTCTGCGGGAACGATTTTCGGGCATTCATATTTGTACAAAGTGGGATTTACGGCACAGTGAATTACCGTTCCTGCAAGGAGTCCTTTGTCGTTGCAGCCGATCATGCACCTTATGCAGGGAACAATTTCTTCGGGATGTCCTTCTTTTGCCTTTTTTGCCCATGCTGGATCTGCAAGCACCTGGCGTGCAAGGCCGATGAAGTCGGCTTTTCCTTCTGCAAGGATTTTTTCTGCAAATTCGGGCGTTTGGATATTACCCGTAACGAGAATGGGGATATTCACGGCTTTTTTGATTTTTTGCGCATAAGGAACATAAATTCCTTCGGGATAAAAGCCTGATTGGGTGTAGGTTGTGGCATGAGTTCCGCACACGCAGTTGAGCATATCCACGCCTTCTGCTTCAAGCATTTTGGCAACTTCAATCGATTCTTCGGTGCGAATGCTGTCTGCTTCAAAATCATCGACTGCGATTTTAACGCTTAACGGGAAAGAAGGGCCTATTTTTTTCCTTATATTTCTTATTGATTCAATGAGGAATCTTGCACGGCCTTTCAAGTCGCCCCCGTACATATCTGTTCTTCTGTTGTCGTGAGGCGAAAGGAAGTTTGTCGGAAGACAGCCGCCTGCCGCCATGATTTCGACGATATCAAACCCTGCTTTGACGGCTCTTAATGCGGCATCACCATAAGCTTCGACAAGCCCGTGGATTTCTTCGATTGTTAATTCTCTGGGAACCTGCGCCCCCATTTGATACCATTCTTCAACCTGCATGCGGGATGCGGCGGCAACATCGCTGCCTCCTACAAATCCTCCGTCACGGCCTGGGTGCGAAAGCTGCATTCCTGCGGCAGCCCCGTGGCTTTTTATTGCATCTGCAACAAGCGAAAGCCCCGAAATATGAACATCAGATGAAAGATTCAGTCCCATATGCCTGACATCTATGATGATTCCGTTGTCCATGAAAACAAGCCCCGGACCTCCTTCGGCAGCCTCGGCTGCGGCCTTTATGTTATTCAGTGTAACAGAGCAGTCGGGATTGCAAAGATATGTGCCCATGGAATTTCTGATGATGCGGTTTTTGAGTTTCAGTGTTCCTATTTGCCCTTTTTCGAACAAATGAGGATAAAGTTTGTTTTTCAATTTTGCACCTCCTCGTAAATGTCCGGAATTTTCGCTTCAGAATAAGGAAAATTTTGACTTTTGGTTACATATTAAAATAAGCAGTCTTTGCTTTTATGGTACAAAAAGTATAGTTTCGCCGCAAAAATTGTGTGCGGTGGCACATTGAACTTCACTTGGGTGAATATTAGTATATAAAATGCCTGGGATGTATTTTGCTGAAGATGATTCAGCTCTTCAATTTTGCAGGCGATTTGCTGTAAGAGGAATTTAATCTGCAAAATTTACTGCAGTTTAAGTTCGCTGAAAAAAACAGCAATATTAAGCTGTAAGAAGAATTTAATCTGCAAAAATTACTGTGGGT
>CAVHKC010000119.1:0-5087 GCA_963636455.1 Ruthenibacterium lactatiformans | reverse complement strand
ACAATCACACATCTTTTCATAATTTAGAAATTTTTTATCTTACCTGACAAAAGTATATAAATTGCGGTCTGCTGCCGCTTTTTTAATTTATAAAATTTTTAGTCTTCTGACAAAAGTATATGTAAAAAATGTCACAGTTGTTTTCAAAACAATATATCTTTAAATTTTTCCGCAAAAAGAGGATGGGGGAAATCCCATTATCCCCAACCATTATTTATAATTATCACAGTAGGATGGGGAATATCCAATGAAATAAAAAAAATTATTTTCGAACAATTATGCATTTGCATATCTTTTGCCCGAGCGCGGAAAATTTTGTTTCATATTCCGTCATGATATTGCCCACGTTCATATCCGAAGCATGCAAATCCTTGGTCTGTGCGGCAATATGCCAGCCTGCCTGCGGCACCTCTTCAAGCGTGAAAGCAAACAAATCGATATTGTCTGTCTTGAATTCTATAATGCCGCCCTGCTTTAATATCAGGTCATAGCGGTTCAGGAACTGCCTTGATGTGAGCCTTCTTTTGGCATGCCTTTCCTTGGGCCATGGGTCGGAAAAGTTCAGATAAATCCTGTCGACTTCATTTTGTGCAAACCAGTCGTTTATATATTCTGCATCCATGCGAATGAACAGCAGATTGGGAAGCACTTCGGCATTTTGCTTTTCGATTGCCCGAATGAGCACGCTTGAAAACTTTTCGATGCCGACAAAATTCACGTCGGGATTCTGCCTTGCCTGCTCAATAATAAAAGAGCCTTTTCCCATTCCGATTTCGATTCGAACGGGATTTACATTTCCGAAGATTTCACTCCATTTTCCCTTCGGCATAGCTTCTTCTTTAACAACATATTTACTTGCTTCTATCGCCTCGCGGCTTCCGGGTACATTTTTAAGTCTCATGATTTGTATATGCTAAATTATGATTTTCGGGCAGAATTAATTCTCATTGTGAAAAGTGATTTATTTACCCATTTTTTAAGTTTATCCCTGTTATCTGAGCGTTAATTAACTCTCGATGATCTTGGACAAAAACTATTCCAAATGTTGCAGCAATGCTTTTTTGAATTTCGAGAGTTAAGGTATCAGCAAGTTACATAAACATTAGCTTTCATTTAACGATGATACTATTGTCTTTGTTTGGTGACGTCAATGTTTCAACTGTGTCAAAAACATAAAAGGGTCTGATCTAAAGACCAGGCCCTTTGTTTACAAAGTCATCTTTGGGGCTCGAATCCTTAACGATTTTTATCGAGAATCCCATAATGCTTTTTAAAAGTGCACCTCCAGGGGCTCGAACCCTGGACACCCTGATTAAGAGTCAGGTGCTCTACCAAATGAGCTAGAGGTGCGTAAGTCGTTTCGTAAACGCAAAGATGATTATAAAATACACGCATATAAAAAGCAACCGTTATTTTTATTTTTTTGAATTGTGCAAAAAGTCGATTTATGAAGCAAATACTGTTATTCAAATTGTATGACAAAAAAACATATGCGTGATATCATATGCAGGAAAAAGACTTGCAGGACAGGAAGGTGCACCAAAAACAAGAAAAACAAGACTTGAGTCATAACAGGCGCAGGGTGTGGTTTCGGCAGGAGGGGCATTGAAAAATGGTAAAAGGAATTATTTTTGACGCCGACGGCACATTGGTTGATTCGATGTGGATGTGGGAAAATATGGGAGAACGCTATCTTGAAAGCAAGCATATCAAGCCTGAAGAGAAGCTTTTCGATGTGCTTTATTGCAAATCCCTGGCAGAAAGCGGCGAATATATCAAAGAAAAATACAATATCGGCGATTCGGCGGAGAAAATCACGGAAGACATGCTTGGCCTGATAGAAGAATTTTACCGCAGCGAGGTTGAGCTCAAAAGAGGCATTGCCGAATATCTTGAAGCGCAAAGCCAAAAAGGCATTCCGATGATAGTTGCAACTTCTGGGGACAAGGATTTTTTGAATGCCGCATTTTCAAGATTGGGCATCGATCGTTATTTTCAAGGCATTTTGACATGCACGGAGCTTAACACAAATAAAAGAGAGCCAGATATTTACCTGCATGCAAGCAAAATTCTGGGCACGAAGCCCGAAGAAACGGCGGTTTTCGAGGATATTCTGCATGGCATACAATCAGCGAAGAGTGCGGGCTTTGTGACCGTTGCGGTTGAAGATTCCTTCAGCAGATATCTGAAAGAAGAAATGAAAGAAACAGCGGATTATTACATAAAAGATTATTATGATTCGGTACTTTGTTTCATATAAAAGTGTCGATTATGCGTATATCAACAATTAAGTAATAAATATAAAAGCATTGGCAATAAAAATAAATGCGTAACAAATAAAAGAAACTTTTGTTACTTTCAGACCCGAAAAATATAGTACAGGATTTTTTGCTATAATGTTTCGGTGAGCAGCTATACGACAAAAGGTTAAAAACCGACTCTTATCAGGGAGGACTGCTCAGAAATGCATGCCCTAAATCAGAATCAACAAATATATCCGCGCAGAAAAAGGTTTTGCTTTTTGCCGAATAAATTTGAAAAGCGGAAAATTTAAAAGTAAAAACAAGCAGTAAAAAATTAAAAAGCAAAACCGAAATAAAGAATAAAAAATTGTGAAAAAAAGATTTTTTTTGCAGCAATAAAAAGAGTTTAATATAAACATTACAAAGCAGATATATAAACAAATCACGAAAGAAGAAAATATGCCCGCAGAAAACAACACAAATGAAAATGACGGCGCAAAGAAAACACCGGACGGACTGAACAATTACATAAGAGTGACAAACCCGGCGGTCTGGCTTTTGATAGCGGCAATGTTAAGCCTTGTGATAGGCGCACTTTGCTGGGGAATCTTAGGCCATGTTGAGCGCACCGTGGAAACGGCGGTTTCGGTGGAAAACGGCAGCGTCACGTGCTATGTCGATAAGGCAAATATTGAAGAAGTAAAGACCGGGATGACGGTCACTTATTTCGGAAAAAAAGGAATTATCACTAAAATAGGCGAAGAAAGCGACGGCTCTTATTTGTGCACCGTGGAGGGTTCAGACGAATTGTCGAACGGGATTTACTACGGAACGATAGTCGTGGAAGAGATTGCACCGATTTCTTTCCTGATGGATTAAGGAGCTTTTATGGCAGAGAATGTTAAAAAGCCCATTCAGAAGGGGAAGACAAAGGTGCCTGTTGTGATGCAGCTTGAGGAAACCGAGTGCGGAGCCGCAAGCTTGTGCATGGTTTTGGCATATTACAACAAGTGGATACCGATAGAAGAAGTCCGAGGAATGTGCGGGGTTTCCCGCGACGGCGCAAGTGCGGGAAATGTCATGCGTGCCGCAAGGTATTATGGACTCAGTGCGGCGGGCTTTCGGTGCAGCGTGGAGGCACTTTCCGAAAAATGCTCTTTCCCCTGCATTGCATTTGTCAACCGCTCTCATTTTGTCGTACTGTGCGGCGTGAAAAAGGGAGAGGTTTATGTCAACGACCCTGCAAGGGGCAACTGCAAATATACATCAGAAGAATTCGAACGGTTTTTCAGCAATATAATAATCGAATTTGCACCGACGGAAGGCTTTGTTCCGTCAGGAAAGCAAAAAAGCATGCTTTCCTTTGCAAAAGAGCGGCTCAAAGGAAGCTCGCTTGCGCTTGCTTTCACCGCAATAACGGGCATCATTGCGGCGCTTATCTCTTTGATAAGCCCTGCTTTTTCGCGTGTTTTTATCGACTATTTGCTTCCCGGGAATAATTCTCGCTGGGTTCTTCCCTTTATGATTATCCTTGCGGTTTTCAATATGGTTCAGATTGTGATGACCGCAATTCAGGCAATATATTCTCGAAGAATAAACGGAAAAATGGCAGTTGTCGGAAATTCCGAGTTCATGTGGAAGATATTGAAAATGCCGATCGGATTTTTCAGCCAAAGAAGGGCGGCAGATATTCAGCAAAGGCAGGCATCCAATGCTGCTATTGCATCAACCTTGATCAACACATTCGCTCCGCTTTTGCTGAACACCGGAATGATGGTGTTCTATTTGGCTGTCATGCTCAAATACAGCTGGATGCTGACGCTTGTGGGGCTTGCTTCGATGGCAATCAGCACATTGGTTTCGCAGTTTATTTCGGCAAAACGAGTTAACATAACCCGTGTTTCGATGAAGGATTCCGCAAATCTTGCTTCAACAACGATTATGGGAATCGATATGATTGAAAATCTCAAGGCAGCGGGTGCGGAAAACGGATTCTTCGTCAGGTGGGCGGGAATCCAGGCAAATGCAAACGCTCAGCAGGTGCGGTTTGCAAAAACAGATATTTACCTGAGCATGATTCCGCAGTTTATTTCCTCGCTTGCAAATTATATTGTTCTGCTTCAGGGCGTGTGGTTTATTATGGCAGGCGATTTTACTGTCGGTAAAGTCATGGCTTTCCAGGGCTTTTTGGGCGCATTTATGTCGCCTGCGCTCACCCTTGTCACAGCAGGTCAGACGCTTCAGGAAATGCGCACCAATATGGAGCGGGTCGAAGATGTCATGGAATATCCGGACGAGGATATTTTTGCAAAAGATAAAGATGACGATGTGTATGAAAAACTCAGCGGTAAAGTTGAAATAAAAGATGTCACATTCGGATATGACAAGCTTAAAGACCCGCTTATCAAAGATTTCAGCATGCATTTGGAGCCGGGCAAATCCGTTGCGATTGTGGGCGATTCAGGCTGCGGAAAATCCACGGTGGCAAAGCTTGTTTCGGGGCTTTACAGCCAGTGGAGCGGAGAAATTTTGTTTGACGGAAAGCCGCTTTGCGAAATCACAAAGAGCGAATTTCGTGCTTCGCTTGCGGTTGTGGACCAGGATATAACGCTTTTCGAGGATACTATTGCGGAAAATATCAGAATGTGGGATGAAAGCATTGACGAGTTTGACATAATTCAGGCGGCAAAGGATGCGCAGTTCCACGAGGATGTAATACAAAGGCCTCACGGCTACAGATGCAAATTGACAGAAGACGGAAAAGATCTTTCGGGAGGGCAGCGGCAGAAGCTTGAAATTGCCAGGGTTCTTGCCACACATCCGTCAATTCTGATTATGGATGAG
>CAVHKC010000118.1:2255-5160 GCA_963636455.1 Ruthenibacterium lactatiformans | reverse complement strand
ATCTTGAGCCTTTGCAAGCTCTGATTTTTTTTCGTTAAGCTCTTCTTGGGATTCGTCAATTTTCTCCTGAGCTTTTCCCTTTATTTCATCATATCTTGCAAGGCAGCGTGCTTCTGAAATATCTTCGATTTTATCTTTGAGATTGTCTATAAGATTTTCATATTCGTCCGAATAGCAAAGAAGCTCTTCGGCACCTTCTGCAAGAATGTCTATTTCCGTATAATAATCCAAATTGAAAACTTCGGGCAGAACAACTGCAAGACCGTCAAGCTTGCCCGAGCCTACGGATGTTGTTCCCCTTTTATGAGAAAGATATTGGGAAGATACAAAGCTTCCCACGATTTTGAACTTTGTCGTGTTTAATGTATCTGAAATTTCGCTTCCGTCATCTGCAAAAACTTCCAGCTCATCGCCGATTTTATATCCGTGAAACTGAATATAATAATTGTCGATCAGACACTCGTTTTTGTTTTCCGGAAGCCTGCCTTCTTCGACAACAACCTCGTTAATGCCTTCGGTAAGCGCCATAAGCTTGATTGCAGACTGTGCATCACTTGTGTGGCTTATAAAATCTGCGGTATATGTGCCGAAAGCTTTTTTGACACCGTCAACTTCTTCAAGTGCTTTGATGTCATCGTCTGTAAGCCCCATCGTTGAAACAATCCTCAAGTCTTCCATTTTGGAAGTATCGTAGAAATTGTCTGCGCTTATGAGCATATCTGGATTGCACGAGCGGATTCCTGCATAAAATGCCACTCCGAGAGCAACAATAAGAAAAAGGGACACAAAACGCCCCACAGATTTTCTTATTTCTCTGAACACATCTTGGTAAATCAGCTTCAATGCGCTCTCCTTTGTGTGCTACCACTCGATTTTATCAATCGATTCCGGATGCTTGTTCAATATGACTTCCGTTGCTTTTCCGTTTTTAATTTTTATAACTCTGTCTGCCATCGGCGCAATTGCCTGGTTATGAGTTATCAAAATTACGGTCATACCTTTGCTTTTACACATATCCCAAAGAAGCTTAAGAACCGCTTTTCCTGTGTTATAATCCAATGCGCCCGTAGGCTCATCGCAAAGCAGAAGCTTGGGATTTTTTGCAATAGCCCTTGCAATCGAAACCCTTTGCTGTTCTCCGCCCGAAAGCTGGCTCGGAAAATGGTCCTGCCTTTCTTCAAGCCCGACTTCTTTTAAGATTTGCTTTGCATCAAGCGGATTTTTTGAAATCTGATTTGCAAGCTCCACATTCTCAAGTGCCGTGAAATTGGGCACAAGGTTATAGAACTGAAAAACAAAACCGACATCAAACCTTCTGTATTTTGTAAGCTGCTTGGAGTTGTATTTTGATATGTCTTTTCCGTCGACAATGATTTTGCCCGAAGTTATGGTGTCCATTCCTCCGAGCATATTTAAAATAGTGGTCTTGCCGGCGCCCGAAGGCCCGACAATGACCACAAATTCTTTGCTCTCAATTTGAAAGCTCATGCCGTCAAGGGCACGCATAACCGCACCGCCCTTTTCGCCGTATTCTTTTACAACATCACTCACTTCGATAAAACTCATGATATTGAAAATCCTTTTTATTTTGCGTCTTTGATGCTGAAGCTGATCCTTCCCTGCTTATCCTTGCCCATGCATTTTGCTCTTACTACATCGCCAAGCGTAAGCACATCTTCAACTCTGTTGATTCGCTCTCTTGCAATCTTTGAAATGTGAACCATGCCCTCTTTTCCGGGTGCAAATTCGATGAAAGCTCCGAAGTCTTTGATGCTTACAACAGTTCCTTCGTAGATTTTTCCTTCTTCGAATTCGCTTACAATCATTGTAATCATTTCTTTGGCTTCTTCAAGCTTTTCTTTGTCTACGCCGCAGATTGAAACAAGTCCTGAATCATCGATATCAATCTTAACGCCTGTTCTTGCGATGATTTCGTTGATAACCTTGCCCTGCTTTCCGACAACATCGCCGATTTTTTCAGGGTCGATCTGCATGCTGATGATTTTGGGTGCATATTTTCCGACTTCTTTTCTGGGTTCGGAAATAACAGGAAGCATAACCTCGTGAAGAATGTAGGTTCTTGCCTTCTTTGCTCTTGCGATTGCTTCTTCCACAATTGCTCTTGTAAGGCCGTGAATCTTGATATCCATCTGGATTGCCGTGATTCCCACGTCTGTTCCTGCAACCTTGAAGTCCATATCTCCGAAGAAGTCTTCAAGACCCTGGATATCGGTAAGCACAAGGTAATCCTCATCACTTTCGCCTGTAACGAGTCCGCATGAAATTCCTGCAACCGGCCTTTTGATCGGAACACCTGCAGCCATGAGCGAAAGTGTGCTTGCGCAGACAGAAGCCTGGCTTGTCGAACCGTTTGATTCAAATGTTTCCGAAACAAGCCTTAATGCATAAGGGAAATCATGCTCGCTTGGGATAACAGGAAGCAGTGCTCTTTCGGCAAGCGCACCGTGTCCGATTTCTCTTCTTCCGGGTGTTCTGTTGGGCTTTGCTTCTCCAACCGAATATCCCGGGAAATTGTACTGGTGCATATATCTTTTGAGCTTTACATGCTCGTTCAGTCCGTCAATTTTTTGTGCTTCGGAAAGCGGTCCCAATGTGGTTGCCGTCATGATCTGAGTCTGTCCTCTTGTGAACATTCCCGAACCGTGAGCTCTGGGGAGAAGATCGATTTCTGCAGCAAGCGGTCTTATTTGGTCGATTGCTCTTCCGTCAGGACGCTTATGATCTTTAAGGATCATCTTACGTACCGTCTTCTTCTGATATGCATAAACAGCTTCTCCTATAAGCGGAAGCCATTCTTCATTATCTGCAAGCTTTTCATTGAGCATATCTGTTATTGCCGAAATATTTGCATCTCTTACCTGCTTTTCGTCAGCAAATACAGCCT
>CAVHKC010000118.1:0-2245 GCA_963636455.1 Ruthenibacterium lactatiformans | reverse complement strand
CCTTTTCCATTTCTTCGGGCGGAACAAGCTCAACGATTGCATTTGTGAGTTCTTCTGGGATAACATGGCTTTCATATTCATGCTTTTCTTTTCCGACTTCGGCAATTATTTTTGCAAAGAATTCGTTGACCTTTCCGTTAAGGTCATGAGCCGCATAAATTGCCTCTACCATTTTATCTTCGGGAACTTCGTTTGCGCCCGCTTCGATCATGATAACCTTTTCGGGAGTTGAAGCAACAGTAAGCTTCAAATCGGAAATTTGCATCTGGTCGTTTGTGGGATTGAAAATAAATTCACCGTCAATCATTCCGACCTGCGTCATTGCAACAGGGCCGTCAAAGGGAATATCCGAAATGCATGTTGCAAGCGATGAGCCAAGCATTGCCGTAAGCTCCGGCGAGCAGTCGGGATCTACGCTCATAACGAGGTTGTTCAAAACAACATCGTTTCTGTAATCTTTGGGGAACAGCGGACGCATGGGTCTGTCGATAACACGGCTTGTCAAAACGGCATTTTCTGCCGGACGGCCTTCGCGTCTTGTGAATCCGCCGGGGATTTTTCCGACAGAGTACATTTTTTCTTCAAAATCCACGCTGAGCGGGAAAAAGTCAATTCCGTCACGCGGTTTTTCGGAAGCTGTGGCTGTTGACAAAACAACCGTATCTCCGTAGTGCATAAGTACTGCACCGTTTGCCTGAGCCGCAACACGGCCTATATCGCACTTAAGCGTTCTGCCTGCAAGCTCCATTTCAAATGTTTTGAATTCTGACATGTCTTTTCTCCTTCTTCTTCCGGGCGAGTGCCCAAAAATTTGCTTTTTTCAACAGAAAAACAGGCTTATTTGCGCCATATTTTCCATGCTGCATAATACAACAATAGACTTGAAGAAAACTTCAAGTCTATCAATGGTTTCTTACTTTCTGATTCCTAATTTTTCAATCAGTTCACGATATGCATTGATATCTTTCTTTTTAAGATAATCAAGCAGTCCCCTTCTCTTACCTACCATCTTGAGAAGTCCTCTTCTTGAATGGTGGTCTTTCTTGTGGGTTTTCAAATGCTCTGTAAGCTCCTGGATTCTGTATGTGAGAATCGCAACCTGAACTTCTGCAGAACCTGTGTCTTCCGGTGTTCTTCCGTAAGCCTTGATAATTTCGGCTTTCTTTTCTGAACTAATCATTTTAAATTCCTCCTTATTTTCAAAACACCTTTATCCAAGAAAAGGCCGGAGTGCCCATTTTCTGAGATAAGGCTTAAAAAAGCAGCTCGTAGGAGAATTGAACTCCTGATTCCGCCTTGAGAGGGCGGCGTCTTAACCACTTGACCAACGAGCCTTGCGCAACACTTGCCCATTATATATAATGCGCCCGAAAATAGCAAGCACTAAATTCTTACAATGTCGTTGTAGAGCATCCTCATGGAATACTCCTTTATTTCCCTGTCTGTGTGCATATGACCGAAATACCACTTTTTGTATTTCACATTTTGAAGGACTGTGTCCAAATATCTTTCGACTGCACTGTTGTAGTCGATATAGCCGTCAAACTTAAGCATATGGTTTTTTCTTATGCTTTCGGGGCAGGTGTGCGTGACAATAAAATCAACTTTGTTTTTATGCTTCAAGAGATTTTCCATTGCAAGTTCAAATGTTTGGCTTGAAGGCTCTTCCTGCTCCCACCAGCTTATGTCTTTTGTTCTTAAATATTTGTCAACACTTGTTGCACCGCCCATCGCAAAAATTGATTTTCCGTCAATATCGAAAACATAGCCGTTTTCCAAATGCAGAATATTCGGACGGATTCTGTGAACCTTGCCGCCGTGCCAGTCTTCTTCCTTGCATGCATCAAGCAGATTGTGGTTTTCATGATTTCCCGCAATGAAAAGCGTCGTGTAGTTTTTTGAATCATGATAATCAAGGAGTGCCTTATCCCGTTCGTCTCCGTACCATACCGCACCAAAATCGCCCGCAATAATCAGATAATCATTGCGGGTCAGTTTTTTTTGCTTCGGAAAATTTTCCGGTTCAAGCTTTTTGATATCGATATGTCCGTGCGTATCTCCGGTTACAAATATCATTTATATGATTTCTCCTGTTTTTGTTTCATGCATTTTTTAGAAGCATCCAAGCGGCAGTCGATTTTGCTGCAATCATTTTGAAGGATAAGCTCTGTTCTTATAACCTCCAAAATAAAGCTTTAATTATAAAATTATTGTTTCGGGCGTCTTTCTGGGAACCGAGCAGAAA
>CAVHKC010000117.1:3599-5186 GCA_963636455.1 Ruthenibacterium lactatiformans | reverse complement strand
CTTGTAGATATTTGCAAGCGACGGCGGAATTTCAACGCCCTTTTTCACAGAAAAGCAAAGCCCGTGCGCCTGGCCTTCGTTGTGATAAGGGTCCTGTCCCAGAATAACAGCCTTCACATTGCCAAGCGGTGTGAAATGAAATGCATTGAAAATATCTTCCGCTTCCGGATAAATATGATATTCGTTTCCGCTGTATTCATTATAAACAAACTCTCTTAATTTTTTATAATATGGCTTTGAAAACTCACCTTTAAGCGGTGCAAGCCAGTCGTTTTGTATTGCAGACATTCTAAGCCATCCCCTTTTTAAGATTTCCTTGACCTTGTCTGTCTTTCTTTTTTATGTGCATTTTTTTCTTCTTTTTCTTTTGCAAGGGTTTCTTTTTTCAAAGCCTGTGTTTCCTTTTTCAGAGCTGCTTTCTCTTCCCTTTCTTTTGCGGCTTCTTCTTTATGCCTTGCGGCTTCTTCCTTGTGGCGTGCCTGCTCTTCTTTTCTTCTTGCTTCTTTTTCTTCTCTTTCCTTTGCGGCAGCTTCCATCCTTTCTGAAGTATCCTTCAAAATCTTGGTTGTTGTCTGCCAGATGGGAAGGTCGGAAAGCTTGATGGAAGCACGTTTTTCGAGTTCCTTTTGATTGTAGACCTGAACCTTGTCCAGCTCCAAATCAATCCAGAATGCCACGCCGTCATCGGTATTATAAACTCCGCATTCCTGCTCTATGGCATCTGCGATCGCCTTTACGATGGAAAGCCCCAGTCCGCTTCCTCCGTATTCTCTGGTTCTTGCTTTGTCGACTTTGTAAAATTCGCCCCAGATTTTGTCTATATCTTCTTCGGGTATCCCTTTGCCTGTATTATAAACTGTAATTCGAACCTTGCCTTCCATGGGCTCGGCATTTATGCTGATTGTCTTTCTTTCATCCACATGATTTAGCGCATTATTGATGTAATTCATCAAAACCTCTTCAAAGAGAAATTCGTCCGACCAAACATAAATTATATTTTTGTTGTTGAAATATATATCAACGCCTTTTTCTTCGAAAATCAGCGCCATGGTGTTCAAATATCCGTTTATAACTTCAACGACATCAAAGCGTTCGAGCGTGATATCGCCCTGCCCCTGCTCCAATTTGTTAAGCGATGAGATTCGTTTAACCATCATATTCATTTTTTCGGCTTCATCGATTATGACATCGACATAATATTCCTGGTCTTCTTTCGTGCCGCCGACACCTTCTTTTAAGCCCTCGGCATAGCCTGCGATAAGCGCAATCGGGGTTTTAAGCTCGTGTGAGACATCCGAAATATATTTTTTCCTTTGCTCTTCAAGCTCGGCTTTTGCCTTTAGTTCGTTCTTCAGTTTCAGGTTCGAACTTTTAAGCTCCGAAATTGTTTTTTCAAGCTTCACGGACATCTCGGAGATATTTGCACCCAAAAGCCCTATCTCGTCTTTTCTGTTCGATGTGTTTGGATCGTATTTTATATCGCCGAAATCAAGCTCGCTTGCCTTCTTCGAAACATTGACAAGCTGCCTTAACGGCTTTGAATAGGAATGTGCCAGAATATAAATTATCACGCCTGCAATAATAACG
>CAVHKC010000117.1:0-3529 GCA_963636455.1 Ruthenibacterium lactatiformans | reverse complement strand
CCACACAAACGAAACAGAAAAACATCAAAGAAATTCTGATGCTGTTTTGCATTCCCGATGACGATGTTCTGATTATGAAAGAATTTCCCGAAGTGAAGAAGCCCCACATTTCAAGATACTGCACATCGCCTTTGCTGTCTGTGATTATCTGGGCCGTGTAGTCGCTGTTGTTTTTTATGACCTTTATGCTGTCTTTGTCTGCAAGATTCAAAGTCAGGCTGTTAAGGCGTTCCTTCAATATTTCGGGATTTCCGTATGCAAAGACGGTATTTCCCGCAGGATTCATGATATAAACCGTGATTCCTTTTTCGTCGCAAAGCTCCGCAAGCGTGTCATATGCATCGTCAAGCGAAGGCTTATCAGACTCCTGCGCCGAGCCCCCGTATTGCTTTTCATAAGCGACATCAAAAACAGATGAAATGCTGTCGTAAATTTCCAGCATTTCATTTTCTTTAACTTTTATAAAATAGCTGTTCGCAAATGCAAAACAAAAAATCAAACCTGCCAAAAAGGCTAAAATGATGAGCGTAATAATCGCCACCAAAGGCTTTGACCTTGAAGACTTAGTCATTATTCGTCCACCTCGAATTTATAACCCATTCCCCATATTGTTTTGATATAATCGCCGCATTTTCCCAGCTTGCTTCTGATTTTCTTGACATGTGTGTCGATGGTTCTTGCATCGCCGAAGTAATCATAATTCCAAACGCTGTTTAAGATTTTTTCACGGCTTAATGCAATGCCTTTGTTCTCTGCAAAATATTCGAGAAGCTCGAATTCCTTGAAGCTTAATTCAACGGGATTTCCGTCCACCGTGACAGTGTGAGAGGTCTTGTTTATTTCAAGTGCACCCTCTTTTATAACATCAGCCGCACCCAATTTATTTGCTCTTTTAAGAATGGCATCGATACGCGCAACAAGAATCTTGGGGCTGAACGGCTTTGTGATATATTCGTCAACGCCCAGTTCGAATCCAAGAAGCTCGTCTGCCTCTTCCGTTTTTGCCGTGAGCATGATAATCGGAACCTTTGAAAACTTTCTGATTTCACGGCAGGTCTCCCATCCGTCCATTTTCGGCATCATAACATCCAAAAGAACAAGATCTATTTTATTGTCGGAATAAAGAATGTCCAAAGCTTCTTCGCCGTCTGCGGCTTCCAAAACCTTGTATTCTTTTGATACAAGGAAGTCTTTGACAATCTTCCTCATCCTTGCTTCGTCATCAACAACCAGAACTTTTAATTCGCTCATATTCGACACCTCTTTTGTGCTTTTTATGAATTTTAAGGCTCTTTTGATTTTGCAAACCGCTCTTGATTTCAAAAATCAAACTGCCTCACATGCAAAATTCGAAACTGCTAATTACCTGTGAATTTACATAAAATTTGTGAAAGTAATATGAAATGCTTTTTTCTCAAAGTCATGCATTTTAAAAAATACCATCATACAAATTTTCATACAGAAAAATTTAATTTCCTTCAGAAAGAAATCACGCCCAAATGTTCCAAAAGTATTTTCACACCGATAAGAACAAGCACAACTCCTCCCACAATTTCAGCCTTTGTTTTAAACTTCACGCCGAATTTGTTTCCGATAAGCACTCCCGCAAACGAAATAACGAATGTAATAGCACCGATAATGCCTGCGGACGAATAAATCGAAACATTCAAAAATGCAAATGTGATTCCCACCGCAAGCGCATCAATGCTTGTGGCAACTGCAAGCAGAAACATTTCCTTTATATCGAATCGAACTTCCCGCTCTTCTTCGCCGTCTTTTTCTTTTATGGCTTCCACTATCATTTTTCCGCCGATGAAAACAAGCAGAACGAATGCAATCCAGTGGTCAAAGGCTGTTATGTATTTTTCGAAATTTTTGCATATAAGCCAGCCAAGGAAAGGCATAATAGCCTGGAATGCCCCGAAAAAAAACGCAAGCAAAAGTCCGTATTTTATATTAAGTTTTCGCATTGAAAGGCCCTTGCAAAGAGACACCGCAAATGCGTCCATCGAAAGGCCAATGGCTATCAAAACCAACTCTGTAAATGACATAGGCAGATTATATAACAAAGGCATGAATAATAAAAGAGTGCGTTTTGCCTGTAATTATTGTATAATCACCGCATGGCTTTTGACGGAACTGTTTTGGCATGCATTGCCTCTGAACTTAATAATCATCTTGAAGATGCAAGGATTTCAAAAGTGGCACAGCCCGAAAAGGATTCCCTTATTCTGACGCTGAAAAAAAACGGCAGTCAGGAAAGGCTCTTGATTTCCGCAAACCCATCTCTTCCGATGATATATCTTACGGATTCAAATCTTCCGTCGCCCGTCAATGCTCCCGCATTTTGCATGCTCTTAAGAAAACACCTTACGGGCGGCAGGATTATTGGCATCACTCAGCCATCACTTGAACGGATAATCAATATCGAAATCGAACACTTTGACGAGATGGGCGACCTTTGCAGAAAAACGCTTGCAGTCGAGCTTATGGGAAAGCACAGCAATATCATTCTTCTTGACAAAAGCAAAATCCTCGACAGCATAAAGCATGTTTCCGCACTGGTAAGCTCTGTGCGTGAGGTTCTTCCGGGCCGTGAATATTTTATTCCCTTCTCTTCAGAAAAGCTAAATCCTTTTGAAGCAGGCCGCACAGAATTTGAAAAAGAAGTTTTTTCGTCAAACGAAAGCCTTTCAAAAGCTGTATATATGCATGTAACGGGGATTAGTCCTAAGCTTGCCGAAGAAATTTCATATCGGGCGAAAGTTGACTCCGACCGCCCCTCATCTTCTTTGACAGAAGCTGAAAAAAGCTCGGTTTATTCGGCATTTTCGGAAATTGTCGGAATTTTGAAGAATAAAAGCTTTGATCCTGTTATTATTTATGACAAAAACAACGAGCCGTTTTTTTATGCACCATTTGAATATAAAATTTACGAAGGCATGAAGACAGTTCACTTTGAAAGCATTTCAAAGCTTCTTTATACATATTATTCGCAAAAGCAGCAATATACTTCCATCCGCAAAAAAACCGCTGACATCAGACAGGTTGTGAATGCTCTTTTGAACAAAGACAACAAAAAATACGACATCCAGCTTAAGCAGCTTAAAGATACCGAAAAGCGTGAAAAATACAGGCTTTACGGTGAGCTTATCACAGCCTATGGCTATGGTGTTGAGCCAAAGGCAACATCAATGAAAGCAGAAGACTACAACACGGGCGAAGAGATAACGATTCCTCTTGACCCGACTCTTTCTGCAATCGAAAACGGGAAAAAATATTTTGAAAAATATTCTAAGCTTAAAAGGACTTATGATTCTTTAAACAAAATAATCCCCGAAACAAAAGCGGAAATCGAGCATCTTGAGTCAATCAGTGCTTCTCTTGATACGGTAAAAGACGCAGCAGATATTGCTGAACTTAAAAAAGAGCTTACGGATTCGGGTTATGTTCGTGCAAAAAGCACTCAGGTGCTTGGGAAAAAGGGCAAAAAACCGGCAAAGCAGCCCGGCCTTAAAAGCTCTCCGCT
>CAVHKC010000116.1:0-5198 GCA_963636455.1 Ruthenibacterium lactatiformans | reverse complement strand
GCTTTTATCATGCGCTTATCAAGCTAAAAAATGAGCTTGAAAATATGCGCATTTATGATGAAGTAAAGCAAAGCTTTGTTAATTACGCACTGCATTTTTCTTTTTGGAATATGGACACGCTGACAGGTATTTCGCTTGTTAATTTGTATAATGCACTAAGAAACGAGTGGTTTGAAACACTTGATATCAAGGGTAAGCCGAAGGAATATTTTTATTCACCTGAAGAGTTTGAAAGATATGAATGGATAATCAGCCACACATCTGACGAGTATCTGATATGCAGATATGACGAGCTCAAAAAGAGGGCCGATGAAGCGGCAAGGGCTTTGGGCTGTGCAAGTATCTTTGATGTCGATATTTCGCTTTGCAGAAGGCTTTCAAAAATCACAAAGCCCGAAAGGCTGGCAAAAGCATTTGCCAAGGAGTGCAAAGCAGCCGGGCTTAAAAGCGCACTTTCAAAGGCAGGCGCAAGACTGAAGTAGGGTTTCTGAAATCTTAAATTTTCTTGCCTTAAAAATCTTATGACTTCCAAAACAAAAAAATGTTAATCACTCGCTTTCCGAGTCGGAATTTTGTGTCAGATATTCGATTTTGGGATTGAACGCAAAGCCCTTGAATATGCCTTTGAAAAGGACAGCAAGGCGTTTTGTGCGATGGTCTTTTGCAAAAGCTATGATTCTTATGAAGCTTATCCCGCACCTTTTGATATAGCGGATGAAGCCCTTTGCCCCACGGTGCCTGTAAAAGTGATTTTCGTTTCTGAAGGCATAGCCGTAGTTTGCAAGGCGGCTGATATCATCACGGGAGATATCGCTACCCACATTATTTTTCATATCATGAATGACAATGCTTTTTCCGACAGCAAAAGAAGGAAGCTTGCAAATATTGGTTATTCTTGTCGTATATTCTGTATCATCACCCCAGATAAAATATTCTTTTATCGGAAGACCTGCTTTTTCGAGCGTGGATTTTGGAAGTAGCAGGGATACAAATGTTGAAGAATCCGTGTTGATAATGCCATATTGAAGCAGCTCAGTGAAAAAATAATATTTTTTTGAAATGCCGTGGCGGTTCATCTCGCATTCCGAACCGTCGGTCCACAAAACAATGCTTGCAAGATATCCGTAATTTTCGGGTCCTTTCAAGATTTCATCGGCACGCATAAGCTCGGAAAGGCAAGACACGGTCGGATATGCATCGTCATCCATAATCCAGACATAGTCATAACCTTGCTCATATGCATATTTTATCCCGGTATTGAAGCCGCCCGCACCGCCTAAGTTTGCGCCTGTGTTGAAGTAGCTTATTCTGCACGGCCCCGATTTTGTGATAATCACACCGGTCATATTTGAAATATTTTCGGGTTCGGAAGATTCAGGCTCTTTTTCTGGAGCGAATATCAGATCAGTCACCCATTCGCCTGTTTCATCGCTTGAGTCGTTATCCGCAACAATAATATCGCACGGATAATCCTGATTCAAAAGACAATCCACACATTTTTTTAATTTTTCAAGTCTGTTGTGTGTGACAACAACTGCTGTAATCCTATTCATAATAAAAATCCTTTTTGCGTTTCAAGCGGGGTTTGCCCCAAAAATTCAATTACGTTTCGCCGCTAATTCTAATACATAGAAGTTTGCTTTGCAAGAAATCCGCAGATTTTTGTGTTTTGTCAAAAAGGCTTTGTATGTTATAATTTTCAAATAAATTAAGGTTGGTTTCAGAAACGGGGTATTAAAGGGAGGTTTTGAATGGAATCTGTGAAAATAATCTTATATATTATATTTATTTTGCTGGCGTTGTATGTGTCGGCAAAATTCACCATGCGGCGTGCATATAAAATAGATTCGCTCTCGCTTGTGATGAAGGCGCTTTCAAGCGTATGCTTCATAGTGCTTGGCTTTATTGCCTTTTACGGCTCAAAAAATATCACAAGCATTGCAATCCTTGCAGGCCTTTGCATGGGGCTTCCGGGCGATATATTTTTGGATTTGAAAATGATGTATTACAAGGGAAGAGAAGCCGCACTTTATACTTTTGCAGGCTATTTTGCTTTTATTCTCGGGCATATTTGCTATCTTATGTTCATGTTTCACCAATACGGCCCATACGGGAAGGGCGTTTGGATCAGCCTTGCGATAGGCATAATTGCGGGTGTGATAATTTACATGACACAAAACCTTATGAAACTTGATTATGGAAAGTACCGCATGATTTCGGCGGTTTATGCGGCACTGCTTGTTTTTGTGACGGTATATTCCGCATTTTTGTGCTTCCATGCATTTTCGGCGGCAAAGCTTCTGTTCTTTTTGGGTCTGCTTTTGTTTCTTATTTCGGATTTGGTTCTTTCGCAGATATATTTCGGAAAGAATAAGCAGGTGCCTAAGAACTTCATCTTGAATCACGCAGCATATTATCTGGCACAGATTCTTATTGCCGCAAGCATTATGTTTGTGTGAATGTTAAGTAATGAGCTTATCATACTGGCTTTGTCCGTAGGTCACAGACGAAATGCTTGTGATTGAAAGATATGCAGGAAAGTCAGCAGAAATAAAGGATGTTGAAAGATAATAAAGTTTGTAGTACAATGTGTTACGAAAGGAGCTGATATTATGACATTTTCAATCAGACTTACAGATCAGGAAAGAGCTTTAGCCGACAGCTATGCAAAATTACATTCATTATCACTTGGAGAAGCATTTAAGCAGGCTTTATTTGAAAAAATCGAAGATGAGTATGATATTGCAGTGGCAGAAGAAGCCTATGCGGAGTATGTGGCAAGCGGCAAGAAGAGTCGTCCTATATCCGAGCTTTGGAAGGAGCTTGATTTATGACATACGAAATAGAAACAACAGAACAATTCGACCGAGAATTTAAGAAACTGGACAGATACATACAACGAATTATAAAAGCATGGATTGAAAAAAATTTAATTAATTGTTCAAATCCAACGCAGTTCGGAAAGGGGCTTACAGCCAACAGAAGCGGTCAATGGAGATACAGAATAGGCGATTACAGACTGATATGCGAAATCAAGGATAATGAGCTTATCATAATGGCTTTGTCCGTGGGTCACAGACGAAACATTTACGATTGAAAGATAATACGGGGAACATTTTAGGAAGCGTAAAAAAAATAAGAAGAGCATTATCCAAGCTTAAAATAAGAAAAATATATGGCAAAAAAATACTATGCTGTAAAAGCGGGCAAAACACCGGGAATATATACAGACTGGGAAAGCTGCAAGAAAGAAATTGACGGCTTTTCAAAGGCAGTTTTCAAAAGCTTCAAAACGCTTGAAGAGGCAAATGCCTGGCTTGAGGGGAAAAATATTGAACCGACTGAAGAAAAGCCAAAGCCCGAAGAAGGCAGTGCGATTGCATATGTTGACGGTTCTTTCTTTGCAGGCGGGGATAAATTTTCCTACGGAATCGTGCTTTTTGTGAAAGACGAAGAAATTCATCTGGCAAAAAGCTTCAAAAATGCAGAACTTCTCAAGATGAGAAATGTTGCTGGCGAAATAATGGGTGCTGCGCAGGCAATGAAGACAGCATGCGAAATGGGCTGCAAAAAAATCACCATATACCATGATTATGAAGGAATCGCAAAATGGTGTAAAGGCAGTGCAGATGGCGGCTGGCAGGCAAACACTTCGTGGACAATAAAGTATAAAAAATTCTATGACGAAATCTCCCAAAAAATACAAGTCGAATTTGTGAAAGTGAAAGCACATTCAAAAAACAAATATAATGACCTTGCAGACAAGCTTGCAAAAGAGGCACTGCAGTAAAAAAGCACCGCAAAGATTTGCAGTGCTTTTTGTTTATATGCCGGAGAACTTATGTTTTGAAATATAAATTGCAGTTTTAAAGCCGTTAAACGAAAGGAGATGGCTTTAGACCGCACACAATCTACACAAGTCTTCCCGAACATCTGGGATAAAGTTCCACGTCTCTGATATTTCCGATTCCGGTCACGTACATAATAAGTCTTTCGAAGCCGAGACCGAAGCCCGAATGCTTAACAGAGCCGTATCTGCGAAGATCCATATAATTTTTGTAATCCGAAGGATTGAGCCCAAGCTCTTTTATGCGCTCGGCAAGAATATCCTTTCTTTCTTCTCTTTGGCTTCCGCCGATTAGTTCGCCAACGCCCGGAACGAGCATGTCGGCTGCGGCAACGGTTTTCCCGTCATCGTTTATGCGCATGTAGAATGCCTTGATTTCCTTGGGATAGTCGTAGACAAAGGTTGGCTTTTTGTATATTTTCTCTGTGAGAAATCTTTCGTGTTCTGTCTGAAGGTCCGTGCCCCAATGCACTGGATATTCAAATTCTGCGTTATGCTTTTCAAGTATGGACACCGCTTCTGTGTACGAAACCCGTGCAAACTCGGAAGAAACCAGATTTTCAAGCCTTTCAAGCAGAGTCTTGTCATAAAAATTATTGAAAAATTTGAGCTCTTCTGGGCAATTTTCAAGCAAATATTTGATTACATATTTTATCATTGCCTCGGCTGTATCCATGTCTTCTTCAAGGTCTGCAAATGCCATTTCGGGCTCAAGCATCCAAAATTCCGCAGCATGGCGGGGAGTGTTGGAATCTTCGGCACGGAATGTGGGACCGAAGGTATAGACCTTACCGAATGCAAGCGCAAAGCTTTCGGCTTCAAGCTGACCGGAAACCGTAAGATTTGTTTCCTGCCCGAAGAAATCCTTTGAAAAATCGACTTCTCCGTCTTCTGTAAGCGGAGGATTTTTGGGGTCAAGAGTTGTGACTCTGAACATTTCTCCCGCACCTTCGCAGTCGCTTCCGGTTATTATCGGAGTATGAACATAGACAAAGCCGTTCTCGTTGAAAAATCTGTGAAGCGCAAAAGCAGCTTCGCTCCTAACCCTAAACACGGCATTGAATGTGTTTGAACGAGCCCTTAAGTGAGGAATGGTCCTCAAAAATTCAAGCGTATGCCTTTTCTTCTGCAAAGGGTAGTCAGCCTCGCATTCGCCCTCCACGCACACGGAGTCGGCATTGATTTCCAAAGGCTGCTTTGCATTTGGCGTAAGCACAACCTTTCCTTCAATGCTTACGGATGTTCCGACAGAAAGATTTGCAAGCTCTTTGAAATTATTAAACTTATCTGCATCCAAAATAATCTGGAGGTTAGAAAAGCAGCTTCCGTCATTTATTTCCAAAAATCCGAC
>CAVHKC010000115.1:0-5204 GCA_963636455.1 Ruthenibacterium lactatiformans | reverse complement strand
TAGCAAGGCTTTCGGAGCTTGCAGACGAGATATCTGATGCGGTCAACTCTTTGGAAGAAGAAATTATTAAGTTCAAGGCAGTTGAAGATGTTACGAAGGCATCATGCATGATAAGAGATGTCATTCTTCAGAAAATGGCGGAACTTAGGGTTGTCTGCGATGAGGCAGAATCACTTACAGCTGAAAAATACTGGCCGTTCCCGACTTACGGAGATCTTCTTTTCAGCGTGAAATAAAGTATAAACATGTAAATTTAGGAGGCGATTTATTATGACAGTTGAGTTTTGGTTTTTGATCGGTGCCGCATTGGTATTCTGGATGCAGGCTGGTTTCGCAATGGTAGAGACCGGTTTCACAAGAGCAAAGAATGCCGGCAATATCATCATGAAAAACCTGATGGATTTCTGTATAGGCACAATCGTATTTGCTCTTTTGGGCTACACCCTCATGATGGGCGAAGATACGTTTTTCGGACTTATAGGAATCCCCAATATGGATCTTTGGACAAACTTCAAAGACTTTATTGCAAGTCCGGCAGACGGATTCACGGATGCATCATACTTTGTATTTAACTTGGTATTCTGCGCAACGGCAGCAACGATTGTATCCGGAGCCATGGCAGAAAGAACAAAATTCTCTGCATATTGTATTTATTCGGGAGTTATCTCATTGCTTATATACCCCATAGAAGCTCACTGGATCTGGGGCGGCGGCTGGCTTTCGCAAATCGGCTTCCATGATTATGCAGGTTCATGCGCAATCCACATGGTAGGCGGTATCGCAGCTTTGGTCGGAGCAATTATGGTAGGACCCCGTATCGGAAAATATGTCCGTGACGAAAAAGGAAAGGTTATCAAAGTCAATGCTTTCCCGGGTCACTCAATCACACTCGGCGCTTTGGGCGTATTCATCCTTTGGCTTGGCTGGTATGGTTTCAACGGCGCAGCAGCAACGACACCTTCGGAACTTTCGTCAATTTTCCTTACAACGACGATTGCACCGGCAGTTGCAACCGTAACAACGATGATCTTCACATGGATCAAAAACAAGAAGCCCGATGTTTCAATGTGCCTCAACGCTTCGCTTGCAGGACTCGTTGGCGTAACAGCAGGCTGCGATTCATACGACGCATTGGGTTCGGCAATCGTAGGTATTGTCGCAGGTATCATAGTTGTACTTATTGTTGAACTTTTGGATCTTAAACTTCATGTAGATGACCCTGTAGGTGCTGTTGCAGTCCATTGCGGATGCGGTATCTGGGGAACGATTGCAGTAGGACTTTTCGCAAATCCGGACGCACCTTCGGGACTTGAAGGCTTGTTCTACACAGGAAACGCACATCAGCTTCTGCTTCAGTTGATCGGCTTTGTATCGGTTGCAGCATTTGCAGCAATAACAATGATAATCGTTTTTGCGATAATCAAGAAGACACACGGTTTGAGAGTTACGGCAGAAGAAGAAATTGCAGGTCTTGACAAGACAGAGCACGGTCTTCCGAGCGCATATGCAGACTTTGCAATGACAGTTGACAAATACAGCGTAATCCCTGCAGATGCAGTTGCAACAACAGGAGATACTCCGGTTGCAGAAGCTGTGGAAGTCAAGAGAATGCCTGCATTCGAAGGCGGAACGGCAGGAATTCCTGCAGACGGAACGAAGTTTACCAAGATTGAGATTATATGCAAGGAAGCAAGGTTCGATGCATTGAAGACAGCACTTATGAGCCTTGGCATTACAGGAATGACAGTATCACATGTATTAGGCTGCGGCGTACAGCACGGAAAACCCGAATATTACCGTGGCGTTCAGCTTGAAACCAACCTTCTTCCCAAGATTCAGGTTGATGTGGTTGTTAGCAAAGTTCCTGTACGCGATGTAATAGAAATGACCAAGAAAGTCCTTTATACAGGACATATCGGAGACGGCAAGATCTTTGTATACGATGTTGAAAATGTTGTCAAAGTTCGTACCGGCGAAGAAGGATACGACGCATTGCAGGATGTTGAGTAATCCCTTTCACTTATAGCAGTTTCGGCAGGTTAAAAGAAAGGCACGAATATTGTCGTGGCTCGTGCCTTTCAAAGCCGAAACTGCAAAATGAAAAGCAAAAGCCTTTGTCATGGGCCAAGCTTAAAAAAAAGAAAAACCTACTGAATTCGGAGGAAAAGAAAATGTGTTCAATAATGGGATATTGCGGAAAGTGTGAAGATCCCGAAGCTTTCCAAAAAGGCTTTGAAGCCACTGTATCAAGAGGTCCGGATATGGACCGCATAACAGATACCGGAAACGGGATTTTGGCATTCCACAGGCTTTCAATCATGGGTCTTACAGAAGCCGGCATGCAGCCGTTTGAACTTAACGGAAGCTATGTCGCATGCAACGGTGAGATTTACGGATTTGAAAAGTTTAGAAAAGAACTTTCTTCCGAATACAGTTTCAAAAGCGATTCCGACTGCGAGGTTTTGCTGCCGCTTTATGCTAAATACGGCACAGAAATGTTCAAAATGCTGGATGCGGAATTTGCTTTGATCATATATGACGGCAAAACAGGCGAATATATTGCGGCAAGAGACCCGATCGGAATCAGGCCGTTATATTACGGAAAAGACGAAAAAGGAAACATGGTGTTCGCAAGCGAGCCCAAAAACCTTACGCCGCTTTGCAAAAGGATAATGCCTTTCCCACCGGGACATTATTACAAAAACGGAAAATTTGTTTGTTATAACGATATTTCGCATGTTGATAAGGTCTGCAAAGACGATTTGAAAACAGTCTGCAAAAACATCCACGATAAGCTCGAAGCCGGCGTGAAAAAACGGCTCATCTCCGACTCAAAAGTGGGCTTCCTGCTTTCGGGAGGATTGGATTCATCACTTGTCTGCTCGATTGCTTCAAAGCTTGGCAAAAAGCCAATAAGAACATTTGCAATCGGCATGAGCGAGGATGCTATCGACCTTAAATATGCAAAAGAAGTTGCAGACTTCATCGGAAGCGAGCATACGGAAGTTTATATGACAAAAGAAGAAGTTATAGATTCTTTGCGTGAAGTAATAAAAATCCTCGGAACTTTTGATATAACAACAATTCGTGCAAGCATGGGTATGTACCTCCTTTGCAAATATATTCATGAAAACACGGATATCAAGGTTTTGCTTACGGGCGAAATCTCAGACGAGCTTTTCGGATATAAATACACAGACTTTGCACCGTCTGCCGAAGAGTTCCAGAAGGAATCCGAAAAGAGGGTGCGCGAGCTTCATATGTATGATGTCTTGAGAGCAGACAGATGCATAAGCGCAAATTCGCTTGAAGCGCGCGTGCCGTTCGGAGACCTTGATTTTGTAAAATACGTTCTTTCCGTTGATCCGGAAAAGAAATTAAATACATACGGTATGGGAAAATATCTTCTCAGAAAAGCGTTTGAAGGAGATTATCTTCCGAAAGACATCCTGTATCGTGAGAAAGCCGCTTTTTCGGATGCGGTGGGCCATTCGATGGTGGACTACCTCAAAGAGTATGCGGAAACGTGTTACACACAGTCCGAATATGAAGAAAAGCGCACAAAATACAGACATGCTACACCTTTTACTAAAGAATCGCTGTTATACCGTGAAATATTCGAGCAGTATTATCCGGGGCAGGCTGAAATGATTGCCGGTTTCTGGATGCCGAATAAAAGTTGGGAAGGATGCGATGTAAATGATCCTTCTGCGCGTGTTCTTTCCAACTACGGAAACAGCGGCATGTAGGTTTTCAACTAAATTATGACACGGAAAAAAGCCTGTATAACGCAGGCTTTTTTTCGTGTGAGAGATATTTTCGCACCATGCAAAATAACCAAACAACATGCATAAAATGCAGAAAAAATGTATTGATTGTTAAGAATGTGCGTGCTAATATGTGGCTGTAGTGGGCAAAGGCGTTCATTCATTTTTGGAAAAATTTTCCGAGCGTGAATGAGCGCCTTATTGTTTAAAACAATAAGAATGCAGATTATGCATTTTAAAAAGCCAAAGTAAAAACGGCGGCTAAACGAGTTGAAAGAGGATGTAGCTATGAAAAAAGAAGGACAGATTCGTATCCCGTCGGGATGCGCTATTTCGGCAGTCATATCGACAGAAGGAAAACTCATGACGGGCGAAGCCATAACAAAGAGCATGGTGCCGATGCATGACCGCTCAAACGGTCTGGGCGGAGGCTTTGCAGGCTATGGCATTTATCCCGAATATCGTGATTTTTATGCATTTCACATTTTCTATGACAATAACGATGTAAGAACGGAGTGCGAAAAATATCTCAAAGAAAGCTTTGAAATTGTCAAAGCGGAAAGCATTCCTATCAGAAAAATACCGCAGATTACGGATGTTCCTTACATTTGGAGATATTTTGTGGCACCGTTTGAATCTGTGCTTTCAAGGCTTCAGCTTGATGAAAACGAATTCGTTGCAAGAACGGTAATGCACATAAATACCGAAATCAAAGGAGCATATGTTTTCTCAAGCGGCAAAAACATGGGCGTTTTCAAGGCTGTCGGATTTCCGGAGGATGTCGGGAAATTCTACAGGCTTGAAGAATACGAAGGATATTCCTGGACGGCGCACGGAAGATATCCCACAAACACACCGGGATGGTGGGGCGGAGCACATCCCTTTGCACTGCTTGATTATTCGGTTGTCCACAACGGAGAAATTTCTTCTTATGATTCAAACAGAAGATTCATCGAAATGTTCGGATACAAGTGCACACTTCAGACCGACACCGAAGTTATAACATATATTGCCGATTATTTGCTTAGAAGGCAGAAGCTTACGCTTGAAGAAACCGCATCCGTTATAGCGGCACCTTTCTGGCAGACGATAGAATCAAAGCCGCCCAAGGAAGCGAAAGAACTTGAATATTTGAGAAAGGTTTATTCGAGCCTTCTGATTACAGGCCCGTTTTCGATTATACTCGGTTTTGACGGAGGCTTGATGGCATTAAACGACAGGCTGAAGCTTCGGTCGATGGTAACGGCATCAAAGGACGATAAAGTCTATATCGCAAGCGAAGAAGCAGCAATCAGAGTGATTGAGCCCAATGCCGAGAATTTCTACGCTCCTGCGGGCGGAGAACCGGTTATCGTTAAAGTGAAAGAAGGTGCATATTAATGGATCAGTACATATATCCCGAATTCGATGTGGTAAGAAACCCGGACAGATGCATAG
>CAVHKC010000114.1:0-5210 GCA_963636455.1 Ruthenibacterium lactatiformans | reverse complement strand
CGCATATCGGATGCAAAAAAATTAATAGATCCGAGAGAAGAGTAGGAGGCGGAACAAGATGGCTTTATTTGAATCATATGAAAGAAGAATAGACAAAATAAACAAGGTTCTTGGAGATTATGGCATCTCTTCAATTGAAGAAGCAGAAAAAATCACAAAGGATAAAGGACTTGATATATATAATATCGTAAAAGGCATTCAGCCCATATGCTTTGAAAACGCATGCTGGGCATATACAGTAGGTGCCGCACTTGCAATCAAAAAAGGGCAGACTAATGCCGCAGATATTGCGGCAACCTTGGGAGTGGGGCTGCAAAGCTTCTGCATTCCGGGTTCTGTTGCAGACCACAGGAAGGTCGGGCTTGGGCATGGCAATCTGGGAAAAATGCTTCTTGAAGAAGAAACCGAATGCTTTTGCTTTTTGGCAGGACATGAAAGCTTTGCGGCGGCGGAAGGTGCAATCGGTATTGCAGAAAAGGCAAATATCGTAAGAAAAAAACCGCTGAGAGTTATTCTTAACGGCCTCGGAAAGGATGCCGCACAGATTATTTCAAGAATAAACGGATTTACATTTGTCGAAACGAAAATGGATTATGCCGCAGGAAAGCTTGAAGAACTGAGCAGAAGAGCATATTCTGACGGACTTCGTTCAAAGGTTAACTGCTACGGCGTTGATGATGTTGTGGAAGGCGTTGCCGTAATGTGGAAAGAAAATGTTGATATCTCGATTACAGGCAATTCAACGAACCCGACCCGTTTCCAGCATCCGGTTGCAGGAACTTATAAAAAAGAACGCCTTGAAGCAGGGAAAAAATATTTCTCGGTTGCATCGGGCGGCGGCACAGGAAGAACGCTTCACCCCGACAACATGGCAGCAGGCCCTGCATCCTACGGAATGACAGATACGATGGGAAGAATGCATTCGGACGCGCAGTTTGCAGGTTCCTCTTCCGTTCCTGCTCATGTTGAAATGATGGGACTTATCGGAATGGGCAACAACCCGATGGTTGGGGCAACTGTCGCCGTTGCTGTCGCTGTGGCGGAAGCGGTGAAATAAAAAAGCTGCCTGAGCATTTATAAGATAGTCCGAGTTCAGAATATATGGGCAAAATAAGACGCATTGAAAAGCAGTTGACAAAATGAAATATTTTTCTATTATTTGTTATTTATTTATAGAATAAAAGATTTTTTACTTCTAAAATACATATTAGGTAAGTAACTTTATAGTAATTTTTTATAAGAAAAGGGGGTACCCTAATGGCAAGTATCAAAGACATTATGGAAGCTGTTGAAGGCGGAAAGGCCAAAGTAGTTGGAGGCCTTGTCCAGGAAGCATTGGATGCCGGTGAAGACCCCGGTGTTATCTTAAACGACGGCTTCATCGCTGCAATGACAGATGTTGGCGAGAAATTCAAAAACAACGAAATTTTTGTTCCCGAAATGCTTGTGGCAGCTCGTGCAATGAAAAAAGGTTTGGAGGTTTTGAAGCCCTGCCTTTCAAGCGAGGACACACCGAATCTCGGAAAATATGTTGTTGGAACAGTTGAAGGCGACCTTCACGACATCGGCAAAAACCTTGTATGCATCATGGTTGAATCCGTAGGTTTTGAAGTTGTTGACCTTGGCGTTGATGTTAAGGCAGAGCAGTTCATCGAAGCTGTTCAGGATCCCGATGTAAAGGTTGTTGGACTTTCTTCGCTCCTTACGACAACAATGCCAAATCTTAAAGCTACAGTTGAAGAATTAAACAAGCTTCCCAACCGTTCACAGTTTAAGGTTATGGTCGGCGGCGCACCGATTACTCAGGGCTTTGCAGATGAGTGCGGAGCAGATGCTTATACGGCAGATGCGGCACAGTGCGCAGAAGTTGCAAAATCTTTTGTTGCTTAATCTTTGCAAATTTATTGCAGAAGATATTTGTGCAAACAATATTTGAAATTAAATTCAGAATTTATAAAAGCAGTCTGTGTAACGCAGGCTGCTTTTTGTAATACTATAACATGATTTGCTCCATCGGCTTTATTCAGTACAGTTAAAAAATTCCTGCGTAAAGAAATACTTGACTTACCATAAACTGAAGGTGTTAAACTATGGGTGAGGCTGCATTCTGAAAGCACAAGCAGAAAGACAGATAATTCCTTACCGGTTGTAAAGAATATTGATTATAAACATATTATATCAGAAAGAGGCATATATGAATTATTCCGAAAGAACAATAGAAGAGTTTGCTGATTTGCTTGCTGGCAAAAATCCCGTTCCCGGAGGAGGAGGAGCGGCGGCACTTGCAGGTGCGGCAGGAATTGCGGCAGGAAACATGGTGGCATCGCTTACAATCGGAAAGAAAAAATATGCCGAAGCGGAGACTGAACTGATATCACTAAAGGAAAGAGGCGAAGAAATAAGGAAAAAGCTTTTATCTTATATCGATGAAGATGCCAAAGCCTTTGAACCGCTTTCAAATTGCTATAAAATGCCTGCCGAAACGCAAGAAGAAAAAAGAAAAAAAGAAGAAGCCATGGAAAAATGCCTGCTTGATGCATGCACGGTTCCGCTTAAGATAATGGAATGCTGCTGCGAGGCAATTGAAATTACGGCAGCCTATTCAAAAAAGGGAAGTAGGCTTGCCATAAGCGATGCAGGGTGTGCTGCCACTCTTCTTAAGTCTTCTTTAGAGGCTGCTGCACTTAATATTTATATAAATACAAAGGAAATGAAAGATAGGGAAGCGGCGATGGCTTTTAACCAAAAGGCAGAAAGTATGCTTGATACATACGGAACGCTTGCCGATGATATATATAAAGAGGTAAAAGCTTCACTGATGAAATAAGTATAGCATTTATGGTGTTGTATCTTATTTTTTAGATTATAAAGCCTTGAAAGTTAGATTTTAAGACGCTGCCAAATGCCAAACTTGACTATTTAGCTGTGTATTTTAAAGTACTGTAAAAAATTAATGCAAAATACAAAATCAGCATATTTTAAATATTAAATCAATCACAATCATGCCTGGGCTTAGGCAGTTTCCAGTGAAAATATGCAGCGAGTATTCTGAGTGCGACAATGACTGCAGCAGCAATAACAGAAGCCGCAGAAAGACTTATGTAATCTTTCAGAAAAACGCAAATCACAGCACCTATAATAGACGCACAGGCATAGAAATGCTTAACAAACACATAAGGCCGTTCGCCGGCCAAAACATCACGCAGAATGCCTCCGCCTA
Organism: Ruthenibacterium lactatiformans; assembly: GCA_963636455.1. GTDB lineage: Bacteria > Bacillota > Clostridia > Lachnospirales > Lachnospiraceae > RGIG5612. The sequence goes on along the minus strand of CAVHKC010000114.1, from coordinate 1,990 downwards.
TTCCTGTTATCACGCCTACTGCAACAAGCACAAAGAAGTTATACGAACTGTCTTTTTCAAGTGCCGTCTGAATTCCCAAAACGGTGAAGAGCCCTAAGCCTATCGAATCCATTGCAAGCATTATATTGTCATATGCTCGGCTTCCCTCAAGAAGCTTTTGAACCGCAGGTATGAAAACAACAAGTGAAGCAATTGCGGCAACAACCGCATACAGAGGATTTTTGAACATTGAAGGCGGCGTGATTCCTAAAAGTATATCGCGTATAACACCTCCGCCCAATGCAGTGCAGGCTCCGAGTATGATAATTCCGAAAAGGTCCATCTGTTTTTTGAATGCAACAGCGGCACCGGAAACCGAAAATGCTATAATGCCGATAATTTCGGCGGCAAGAAATAATTCTTCCTTCAAATCAATACCTCAAAATATAATATGTGCGGCAGCGGATTTTTTTCGCCAAACGCCCACGCACTAATCTACAAAATTCATGTATATATGTCAATATAAAGTAAAAGTATTATTATCAGAATATATCTTATGAAAGATTTAAGATGGGAATTGAACAGATATATATTGCCCGGAATATGAAGCAAAAACTCAAGATACAAACAAGAATAAAATCAAAATAAAAATCAAAATAAAAATAAAAATAAAAATAAAAATGCAGAATGCAATTGATGTTATTAAAACTGTGCAGATTTTCTGTTGCGAAAAAATACAAAAAACTCCGGAGGGCAGAAACCTTCCGGAGTTTCTATATTATTTTAATGTGGCGTTCCTCATGCTTACTGCCGCATAAGGGCAGTTTAGCATCAGGTTGTAGGCTGTTCGGCAGTCGTTGTTTCTGTCTGCGTACTGCCTGAGGTTGTTGTGCTGCTTACGGAAGTTGAGGACGAAGAATCACTGCCATTGTGATACTGCAGGTCTGCTATTGCCCAAACACCGTTATATTTAACGATAATCCATGTTGCGTCAAGCGCCTGCGCATCGTCAGGGTCATTGCCGTTGTTGAAAGTAACAGTAAGCTGATACTTAACATCAACGGAGTAGCAGTCGTCCGAATATTGGATAAAGTTTCCGTATTCGAAAGTTGTAAAATCAACACTTGAAATATATTCCCAGTCATAAAAATATGTGGGAATCGGATCCATTGTATCGCTTCCGAAAATATATGAATAAAGGTCGGAGCCTGTCTGCACATAATGCGAAAGGTTGGGGCTGTTGTAGTTAATGAAATAATAGCCCCATGTCTGAAGCGCATTCTTCACAAAGTCGTCCTGTTCTTTTATGAAATCATCCGAAGGCTTTCCGCTTACGACAATTGTTTCTGCCGCCGTAACAACGCTGACATCGTTGCCAGAGGCATCCTTTGCTTTAACTTCTGGAACATTAAGAAGCCCCGAAATCTTGTAGGTGTTGAATTTCGGAAGATCCTTTGCAAACTGCGTAACGCCCGAAAGCTGAGAAGGAACAGTGTCTTTTTCGGTTATAAGACTGTCGCTTAATTCAACATCGTTGATTGTGACGGTATATCCTTCGGGAACAAGCACGCTGTAGCTGTGCGTGTTGGGAAGGTATGAGGCAATATCCAAATTGCTTACCTTCCAGCTGTTAAGACCGAAAGCCCCTTTGCCTGCTGATGTAAGCGTAAGCTTTGCAACAACAGAATCATCTGCCTTTATGTTAAAGGAGGGCGCATCGGATCTGGAATCTGAATTTTCAACATAAGAAAGCTTTTTGCCGCTAATCTGTTCCAGAGTATAACTTATGATGCTGTCTTGATCTTCAAACATCATAGAATCCGACACATTGGACTTCAAAAACTTTTCTGCATTGTTGCCGGAAAGGTCGCTTACCGCAGCCGCAGCTATGTTGACCGGCTGATTCTTTTCATATGTGCCGATAAACGAACTGAATATAATAAGCCCAACAACAAGGACCAAAACGAGTATTGCTGCATAGAAAACAGCAAACCTTTTGAAACCTTCAAGC
>CAVHKC010000113.1:0-5228 GCA_963636455.1 Ruthenibacterium lactatiformans | reverse complement strand
TTAAAGATAATTGGCCTTTGTGGGGAGCCTTTTATGTTTTGAAAACAGATGACAGCTGGGAAGACGGATACTACGGCTGGAGCGGCTGCACAACGCTTCTTAACTATGTCGAAATCCCCGAAGGATATACGGTAAACACAGACCACATGACAATGCTTCAATATACAAGTTCCGAACACTGCAGAAAAATCGGAATGTCAGAAGGCGGACTTGATATGGATATAATCCCGATGGATTCGCCGATGGCATTGAGGTTTGTGACAGCATATGCGGATTCGGCTGTTGCAATGCGAGGCGGCAAAGTGGCTGTTTCATGGCAGAAGCCTGAGGATGCCGAAACTGTTGACGGCTATGCAATCTTTAGGAAAACAGCAGGCAAAGACTGGGAAGAAATAGCAGACATATCTTCAGAATATAAAGACTCAAACGGAAATTACATGACTGAAGACACAGGATATGTTTATTATGACACAAATGTAAAAAACGGCTCCGAATATTACTACACCGTGCGTGCTTATGCCACATGCGGAACGCAGAAAATCTACAGCCTCTGCGATGAAGAAGGCGTATACTGCAAGGTTTTCTTCGGAGGAGATGTTGATTTGGACGGAGATATCGATGCAATAGATTATGTCATGATAAGAAACCATGTTTATGAAATAAGCATAATTACGGACGAAGAAGCCCTGAAGATGGCTGATTTTGACGGTGACGGAGATATCGATAAAGATGATTATACCGATATCAAATCCTATATAATGGGAAATTAAAAAACGCAAATTAAAAGGAAAAAACGAATTTGGAAATTCAAACAGCGCCTGTGCCTTTAAACAAAAGACCGGGTGAAGAAGAATTACATAAAAAGCTGATAGATACGATTTTGAAATATCATCCTTCCGCAGATCTTACTTTGATCGAGAAGGCTTATGATGTTGCGCACGAATCACACAAAAAGCAGATCAGAAAATCCAGCGAGCCATATATAATTCATCCGCTTTCGGTTGCAATAATTCTTGCAGAACTTGAAATGGACAAGGAAACGATAGCCGCAGGAATGCTTCATGATGTTGTGGAAGATACCGACCTTTCGCTTGACGATATCAAAGAGCAGTTCGGAGAAGAAATCGCAGGGCTGGTTGACGGCGTCACAAAGCTTACAAAAATCAAATATACATCTGACAAGGTTGAGCTTCAGGCGGAAAATCTGAGGAAGATGTTTCTTGCCATGGCAAAGGATATCCGTGTCGTTATCATAAAACTTGCCGACAGACTGCACAACATGCGCACACTGCAGTATATGACGCGTGAAAAGCAGAAAGAAAAAGCAAGAGAAACAATGGATATTTATGCGCCGATTGCGCAAAGGCTCGGTATTTCCAAGATAAAGATTGAGCTTGACGATCTGGCACTCAAATATTACGAGCCCGATGTATATTACAATCTCTCAAAGGAGATAGAGCAAAGAAAGGCTCAAAGAGAGGCTTTTATCGATGAAATCGTTGACGAAGTAAAAGCATATATGGATGAATCCGACATAAAATGCGAAGTTGACGGCCGTGTGAAGCATTTGTTCAGCATATATAAAAAAATGGTGAACCAAAACAAAGACCTTGACCAGATTTACGACCTTTTTGCGGTTCGAATCAAAGTCAATTCAATCAAGGACTGTTATGCGGCACTGGGCATAATCCACGAAGAGTACAAACCCATACCGGGAAGGTTCAAGGATTATATTGCAATGCCCAAGCCCAACATGTACCAGTCGCTTCATACTACGCTCATAAGCCATACCGGACAGCCGTTTGAAGTTCAGATAAGAACTTATGAAATGCATAAGACTGCCGAATACGGTATTGCGGCGCATTGGAAATACAAAGAAGGCGCAAGCGGGCAAAAGGCGCTTTCAAAGAGCGAAGAAGAAAAATTAAGCTGGTTAAGGCAGATCCTCGAATGGCAGCAGGATATGTCCGACAACAAGGAATTCCTGGAATTTCTGAAAAACGATTTGGACCTTTTTTCGGACAATGTTTTCTGCTTCACGCCCCAGGGGGATGTCAAGAACCTGCCTGCAGGCTCAACGCCCATAGATTTTGCATACAGCATACACAGTGCAGTCGGCAACAAAATGATTGGCGCAAGGGTCAATGATAAAATTGTAAACATCGATTACAAAATCCAAAACGGCGACAGAGTTGAAATCATCACTTCGCAAAACTCCAAGGGGCCGAGCCTTGACTGGCTCAATATCGTAAAAAGCACACAGGCAAAATCGAAGATAAACCAGTGGTTCAGGAATGCCCTTAAGGACGATAATATCACAAGGGGCAGGGAACTTGTCGACAGGTATCTTAAAGCAAAAAATATAAACTGTCCCGAAATGTTTTCACCGGAATACGAGGCTGTGATACTCTCGAGATATTCTTGCAAGGACTGGGATGCCGTGCTTGCCGCAATCGGCCACGGAGGGCTTAAAGAAGGTCAGGTAATAAACCGCCTGATCGAAGAATATAACAAAAAGACAAACAAAAACAAGCTTACAGATGCCGATGTTTTGGACTCGCAGACGGGCCCTTCCGCAAAGGAACATGAAGAAGCAAAGCACAGGAATGGCATTGTTGTCAAAGGAATCCACGATGTTGCGGTGCGTTTCGCAAAGTGCTGTTCGCCTGTTCCGGGTGATGAAATCGTGGGATTTGTCACAAGAGGCAGGGGCATTACGGTGCACAGGACAGACTGCGTAAATATTGTCAATCTTTCGCAGTTTGACCGTGACAGGCTAATAGATGCCGAATGGGACAAGCCTTCAAATGCGTTTAAAAACGAAAAATATAAGACAGAAATAACAATTTATGCGCAGAACAGAGGCGGAATGCTTGTCGATATTTCAAAAGTAATGTCGGGCAGGGATTTGGATATTTCCATGATGAATGTCAGGGTCAGCAAACAGCAGATGGCAACGATCGATATGGGATTTGAGATTTCATCGACCGAAGAGCTGCAAAAAACGATTGAAAAATTACGTGCAATCGAAGGTGTGAAGGAAATAATCAGATCAAACGGCTGATAAATGAAAGACTTTAAAATGAGACTAAGGCTTGTTTTAAGGAAATGAATGCGAAATAATTTTGACGGCTTATGCCGTGAAGTATATCTGAAATATTAAATAAAGAAGAACGGAGAAAATATGGGAAAAATTGTTATTAAACCGGTTGTTGTGGGCTTGCTTGCAACGAATTGCTATATTGTATACGATGATGAAACCAAGGAATGCTTTATCACAGATCCCGGTGCTGCTGCGCTTCAGATTGAACAGGCAGTTGAGGATTTGCATCTTACGCCAAAGGCAATTTTGCTTACCCATGCGCATATCGACCATATAGGTGCTGTTGGGAAAATAAGAGAAAAATACAAAATTCCCGTTTATCTGCATGAAACAGAAGAGTCGGTTTACAACAGCGGGGTATATAATCTTTCTCCGAGGGACTTTTTCTTGGAAGAAGGAGATGTCAGGTTGAAAGACGGCGAAGAAATCACCGTTGCCGGAATAAAAATAAAAGTAATACACACTCCGGGTCATACGCCGGGAGGCTGCTGCTACTACATCGAGGCAGCACACGCACTGCTTGCGGGGGACACGATGTTTCGCTATTCCTGGGGAAGGACGGATTTTCCCGGAGGAAACGAAAAAGAGCTTATGGATTCGATAAGAAATAAGCTTCTTCCGCTTCCCGAAGACACATGTGTTTATCCGGGTCATGAATGCATGACCAATATCGCAGACGAAAGAAAAGTTCACGGATATAAGGAATAAGAACAAAAGGATTTTATCCGAGGAGGAAATATGATAACCCAGGCTCCGAGAGGTACCGCAGACTGGTACGGAGACGAAATGTACAAGCGGGAAGTGATTGAAAAAATCTGCAAGGATACCGCTTCAAAATTCAATATCAAACAGATTCAGACGCCTGTTTTCGAGCATACAGTCCTCTTTGCAAGAGGCGTGGGCGAGACAACAGATGTCGTTCAAAAAGAAATGTATACCTTCGAAGACAAAGGCAAAAGAAGCATAACGCTTAAGCCCGAAGGCACTGCAGGTGCGGTAAGGGCTTATCTTGAGCATGCAATGTTTGCAGAAGGCGGCCTTACGAAGCTTTATTACATAACTCCCGCTTTCAGATATGAAAAGCCCCAAAGCGGAAGGCTTCGCCAGCATCACCAGTTCGGAGTGGAATATATCGGCTCTGAAAGCCCGATGGTTGAAACAGAGCTTATTTTGGTTGTAAGAACAATTCTTGAAAAGCTCGGACTGAAAGATTTCAAAGTTCACATAAACAGCATAGGCTGCGCCGAATGCAGAAAAGAGTACAACAAGGCACTTCTTGCATTTCTTAAGCAGCATGAAGAACATCTTTGTGCGACATGCCGTGAAAGAATGGAAAAAAACCCTTTGAGAATTCTCGACTGCAAAAACGAAGAATGCCAAAAAATCGTGAAGGATGCACCAAGAACTCTTGAATATTTGGATGATGAATGCAAAGCGCATTTCGAAGAATTCAAATCGCTTCTTGAAGCTATGGAGATTCCATATGAAGTTGACACGGGGATTGTAAGAGGGCTTGATTACTACACCCGCACGGTTTTTGAATTTGTAAGCGAAGAAGGCCTCACGCTTTGCGGCGGCGGCCGCTATGACAGGCTTGTTCATGAAATTGACGGAAAGCAGGATATTCCGGCTGCAGGCTTCGGACTGGGGCTTGAAAGGCTCATATATTTCTTGGGACTTAGAGGAATTGATTTGGGAAAAGAGCCTGCACCGAAGATTTTTGTGGGAATCATGGGCGATGTCCAAAGGCAGGCCTGCAAATTGGTGGCAGAAATCAGAAATCATGACATAAGATGCGAAACAGAATACTTGGGAAGAAGCGTCAAATCGCAGATGAAATATGCAAACAAAACGGGTGCGGAATATGTTTTGATTTTGGGCGAAAACGAAATTGCCACAGGCAAGGCGATGCTTAAAAAAATGAGCGACGGAAGCGAACAGGAAGTTGAGCTTAACAAAATTGCTGAGGTACTTGCAAAAAATTAGTGATTATAAAATTATCGAAATTTTTGTTTGTGATGTTTGAAAGATGAGTCTTTGAATATGCAAAACGTGAAGGACTGAACTTATGTGGTGTCACTGCTGTCTGAAACAGAAAAAACAGTAAATATGCATCATATGAGAG
>CAVHKC010000112.1:3714-5261 GCA_963636455.1 Ruthenibacterium lactatiformans | reverse complement strand
GCGCTGTAAAGCATTATCAGCCCGAAAATCAAAAGAACCGCAACGATAAGAACCAGCGTCCAGTCGATGCCGTATGCAAGAGGAAATTTTTTGGTTTCGCTTCTATTCTCTTTTTTCGGTCCTTGGCCGTTTTGTGCCCTTTTCTTTCCCATCTTTTAAATTATTCGGGAAGTTCGTTCGCAAACTTTTTGAACAGCCTTCCTCTTTCTTCATAATTTGCAAACTGCCCCCAGCTTGCACACGCAGGCGAAAGCAAAACCGCATCTCCGCATGAGGCAAGTTCCGATGCCTTTTTCACTGCTTTTTCAAGATTTTCTTCCATATAGATTTCATTAAATCCAACCTTGAGCGCCGTTTCTTTGATCTTTTCGGCAGTCTGCCCTATCAGAACCATTGCTTTTATTTTATTTCCGAAGCCTTCAATCCAATCGGTGAAATCCGCACCCTTGTCATAGCCTCCTGCAATGATAACAGTCGGCGAAACCATTGCTTCCACAGCCTTTGATGCGGCATCCGTATTTGTTCCTTTTGAGTCGTTGTAGTACTTGACTCCTTTTTTTGTGCAGACATATTCTATTCTGTGCTCGACAGCCTTGAAATTTGTAATCACATCATAAACAATGTCTTTTTCAATACCCATAGAAAATGCAATTGCACACGCAGCCATAACATTTTCGATATTATGCGAGCCCAAAAGTTTCAGTTCGGAAACCTTGCATATATGCGTTTTTGCGTTTCCGTCATTCCAAATGATATTTTCATCTTTCAGATATACACCCTTTTCAAGTTCATTCTTTCTTGAAAAATAAATGATTTCGGGAGTGATATCTTCAGACAGTTTCCTTAAATATTCATCATCGTAATTGATTATACACTTTTCTTCTTTTGTCTGATTTTTTGCGACAAGAAGCTTTGTCTTTGCATAATTTTCAAATGTTTTGTGTCTGTCCAAATGGTCCGGAGTCAAATTCAAAATTGCGCTCACCACGGGATGAAATTTCTTCACGGTTTCAAGCTGAAAGCTTGAGATTTCGGCAACAATAATTGAATCTTCCTTTGTTTCTTCCGCAACCGAAGCAAACGATTTTCCGATATTTCCCACAACAAACACGCTGTCAAATGCCGCTTCCATGAGCTTTCCCACAAGAGCCGTTGTTGTGGTTTTCCCATTTGTGCCGGTGATTGCAATCATTTTCCCTTTTGATACTTCATAAGCAAGTTCTATTTCACCTAAAATTTCAACATTGTTTTCCCTTGCCTTTTTTATGTCAGGTGCGTCAACCGAAACTCCGGGGCTTAATGCCAGAATGTCCACATTCTTTAAGTCTTCTTCTGTCAGCCTCCCCAAGATAACTTCTGTATTTTGTGGAAGCTTTAGTTCATCAATCAAAGCCTTTTTGTCAAGGGCTTCGTTTTTGTCATAAAGCTTTATTTTTACATCTTCATTTTCAAGAAGCTTTGCCGCTCCTTTTCCGCTTATTCCCATTCCGTATATAAGAATGTTTTTGCCTTTAAGTTCCATTTTCTTAATTTGCCGCAAGCTGCGG
>CAVHKC010000112.1:0-3650 GCA_963636455.1 Ruthenibacterium lactatiformans | reverse complement strand
CTATTTTTTTAAGCTGCGATAACAAGTCCGATAAATGCCACTGCCGAAAGCACAAGAGTCACTGCCGAAAAAACAATAACGACCTTGTTTTCCGACCAGCCTCCGAGCTCAAAATGGTGATGAATCGGAGCCATTCTGAACAGCCTTTTTCCGCCTGTCTTTTTGAAATAAAGCACCTGAAGTATTACAGATATTATTTCAATCAAGTATATAAAAGCAAAAAAGATCAAAAAGATCGGAATCTTGAGAACAAATGCCATTGCAGCTGCAAATCCGCCCAAAGCCAGCGATCCTGTATCTCCCATAAAAAGCTTTGCGGGATAATGATTGTATATCAAAAATGCAATCAAGGCTCCTATCATTGCGGCAGGCGTCATTGCAAGCTCAGGTATAAGTATTGCGCATGCGGCTGTAAGAAAAACGGAAATCACAATCGTTACGCTGCCTGCAAGCCCGTCAAGCCCGTCTGTGAAATTGGCACCGTTAACTGTTCCCAAAATCGCAAACACGCCAAGCGGCCAAAGCCATGCCTTGAAATCAACTGTTCCGAAGAACGGAACTATTGTCTCTGTGCCGTTTTTCGTAAAGCAGATGATATATACCAAAAGCATCACCGTTACGATAATCTGAAGTCCCATCTTCTGCCATGCCTTAAGACCTTCCGACTGTTTCTTTTTTATTTTAAGATAATCATCCAAAAATCCGATTAATCCGAACAAAACTGTGCAGATTACAACCGGGATCGTATATTTTGAAATTCCGCAAAATGCCAAAGCACCCACACAAAATGCAATAACTATGGCAATTCCGCCCATAGTGGGCGTTCCTGCTTTTTTCAGGTGCTCCTTCGGTCCTTCTTCTCTGACATTCTGACCGAACTTGAATTTGTGAAGTACCGGTATCAATACTTTGCAGAGCACCACGCCCAAAACAAGGCTTATTGCAAGTGCCGCCGCAATAAATAAAAACCATGTGCCTATCATTTTAATTACCTGTTTTTCCTTTTTATAAACCGCCCTTCCGGGCAATATTTCTAATATCTTTAAAGATTATTTTCGGCATAAACTGTGCCGCTTTTAATAATCGGTGTTATCTTCTGTATTCTCGTCCGTATTCTCTTCTGTATTCTCTTCGTTATTTTCTTCTGTATTTTCTTCGTTTGCGTATGCCTCTTCGCTGTTTTCGTTTCCTTCGTCTGCACTGCCTTCTTCATTTGTTCCTTCATCTGCGGCTGCATTGTTTGAATCATCCGAAGTCTGCTTATTAAGGCTTGAAGGGTCATCAGGCGTCACATTAAGATACGGAAGCACCTCGCTCATGATTTTGCTGAAAAGCTCGCATGCAACGCTGCTGTCTTCACCTGTATTGGGCTTGTTAAGAACAACATAGCAGACAACTTCCGGATTGTCATAAGGGGCGAATCCGAGGAAAGATACGACATACATTCCCTCAAGCTTTGAATAGCCTTCGTCTTCTTCCTCTTCATTGTTTTGCGAATCGTCTGTTTTGGTATCTTCTTCCTCTTCTTCTACTCCTGAAATCTGAGCCGTACCTGTTTTTCCCGCGATTTTATATCCTGCAACTGCCGCTGCCGGTGCGGTTCCTTCCGTGACAACCGCCCTTAAGCACTCTTTTACATTATCTGCAACATCCTTTGAAACAGTTGTTGCCACAAGTGTTTTTTCATTTGCTTTGACAAGCTCTCCTGACTGTGTGTAGATATCCTTCACAACATAAGGCTTGTAATAACTTCCTCCGTTGACAAGCGAGCAAAAGGCTGTGGACATCTGAATCATCGTTACGTTGAAGTTCTGGCCGAAAGAGTTTGTGACCAAGTCTACAAGTCCCATGTTGTCCTTTGTATACAAGAGTCCGTGATTGCTCATTTCGTTCGGCAAATCAATTCCTGTAGAACGCCCGAAGCCGTAAATCGACTGCATTCTGCAAAACTCTTCAACGCCCATATCCTGCGCCATTTCCATCAGAGCAACATTGCACGACTGGGCTATTGCACCCTTTGTATCCAAGGTGCCGTGTCCTGAAAGCTCATGACAATGTATTGTGTCTTTGTCATAGAATGTAAGACTTCCCTCGCAATTGAAGGTATCCGTCATCTTTGTCGTATTTGCAGAAAGCCCCGCAGACAGCGTGAACGGCTTGAAAGTCGAACCCGGCTCGTAGCTTTCTGTAATGCAGAAATTTTTCCACAATGTGGTCAGCGCATTTACCGTTTCCTTATCATCCATTGCGGCAATTTCTTCTTTGGTATATGCAACAGAAAGATCTCTTGGCGAATTGGGGTCGAAGCTTCCCGAGTCTTCCATCGCATAAATTTCACCTGTATTGGGATTTTGAACTATGACCGCCACAGTTTCTGCATTTGTCTTCTGCGCATATTCATCTATGTATTTTTTAACAATAGCCTGAATATTGTAATCAATAGTTGTGACGACATTGTATCCGTCGCGCGCTTCTTTTCTTTTGGTTTCAAGTATATTGTCCGAATTGAGATATGTATATTGGCTGCCGTCCTCGCCGGAAAGCTCGTCATTATACGAATACTCGATTCCGTACTGGCCTGTTCCGTTTGTTGTAAAGCCCAAAACAGACGATGCCAGCGTCGAATAAACATATGTCCTTTTGAAATCATCTTCAAGCCACACACCCACAATTGAGCTGTTTTCTTCCTTCATACTCAAAAACTGCTCCACATCGCTGTATGTAAGCCCTTTTTTCAGCACCTTGTACTGGCTTTTGGGATTTTCGTTTATCATTTCCTTAAGCTCGGATGCCGAAATTCCGAAGCAGCTTTCGACGGCTGCCACCGTAGGTTCCATATATTTGCCCGTATCGGAAAGTATTTGTTTTGAGTCCAGTATGAGATTATACACCCTTGCGCTTGTGACAAGCTGCACACCGTTTCTGTCTAATATATCCCCTCTTTTGGCAGATATAGTTTCTGTGCTGGTCGTGCTTTGCTGCAGTGCCGCTTTTGTGTATCTGTCGCCGTCAAAAACAAAAATCCAAAAAAGCCTGCATGCAATCAAAGCCATCGCAGCAATAAAAATCACTGTTATGACTCTGAACCTGCCGATCATTCTTTGATTTAAGTTTTTATTGTCTGTGACTTGGCTGTTCTTCTTTTGGATCCTGCTTTTTTTCTCCGGATTTTTCTTTCCTTTGTTTTCCATGCTTATATTTTATATGCGTTGTGCAGGCTTTCTTGCCTGCACCGTTTTTTCTTATGCCGATTATTTATCAGTCATCCCGGCTACCTGCTGAACATATTCTGTTGATTTCGAATCGAAGGTTTTTATCTGACCTGCCGAGCTTCTTACCATTCCAAGCTCGTTTGTCGCAACCTGTATTACGTAATTCAAATCAACCGAACTGTCGATTGTATATTCTTTCGAATCATTAAGCACAGCAAGTGCTTCATACTGGCTTTCCATGCTTGAAATCTGCTGAGAAAGCTCGTTGTTTTTGCTCATTGTAGCAAGAAACATCACACAGAATCCCACCACAAGGAAAACCGAGACTGTTATAAATGCCGCCCGGAAGGTCTTTTGCTTCTTTTGTTCGGCTTTTGCCTGCGCTCTTCTTTTTGCGGATTCAGCTGAAATTCGTCTTCTGTCATTTTGAATTTCAGG
>CAVHKC010000111.1:2522-5291 GCA_963636455.1 Ruthenibacterium lactatiformans | reverse complement strand
CCGTTTATGGCATTTGTAAGACCTGTATTGCCCTTCTGAACCGAAATTCCGATATTGATTTCTTCATCCGAAACAACGAAGTCACCGTCCGAGCCCGAAAAATCAAGAATCTTCATGTCGGGATAAACTGCAACTGCGCCCATTGCCGTAGGTTCGTCCGTTACAACTATATCAACAGCTCCCGCATTGAGTGCGACAAGCATCTGAGGTGCACTCTCCTGTGCTGTTTGAATCTGAACATCGGGAATCTGAGGAATGCATGTGTCATACCAAACGGTATTGAGCTGTGACGTTGCCTTTGCTCCCGCAAAATCCGCAATCGATGTTGCATTTGCATACTGTGAATCCTTGTTTACAAGCGTTACGATTGATGCGTAGTAGTAAGGAGTCGTGAAGTCAACCGTCTGAAGTCTTTCGCTTGTGATTGACTGGCCTGCGATAACGCAGTCAACTGTTCCTGACTGAACTGCAAGGGGAAGTGAATCCCAATCAAGCTTGTAAATTTCAAGTTCCATTCCGAGTTCTTCTGCAATATGCTTTGCCATCATGACATCATAGCCATATGCATAATCACTGCTTCCCTGAATGGGAACCGCACCGTTTGAATCATCTGACTGAGTCCAGTTGTACGGAGCATATCCGCATTCCATTGCTACTCTTAAGACAGAGCCTGTTCCGTCATTTACAGAAGACGCTGCTTGTGTCGTTTCGCCTTCGCCTGTTGTGGCTTGTGTTGTCTGTGTGCTGTCGCTTCCGCATGCGCATACACACGCTGCCACTGTTACCGTTGCAAGCAATAATGCTGCAATTCTTCTTAATCTTCTCATCTTTTTCCTCTTTCCTAAGTTAGGCAAATAGTTATCCTTGCAAGTACAGGTGCTTTTGATTTATCTTACAGAGCTTAAATTTTGTAAAATAAAAAAGTTCTGCACCTTGTACAGAACATCTCATTTCGGATAGAAGAATTCATAAATAAAATTCTTTGCAAGAAAGCTCTCCACTAATGTGACAGTCCATTACATATTCTGCAATGACCCAACATCGGCTGTTCAGGACATCCCCGATATTTCGGCGGCAGTTCCTTTCGCTTTATTCAGACTTCCTGATGTCCTTTTCGAATATCGCTACTGATAAATACCGCGCCTCTATTCTGCATAACTTATATTTAATTTTGGCGCAATTATAAGTTTGCGGCAGCCGATTGTCAACTATCCATTTTTACAAAAAATATTTTGTTTTGATTTTCATCCTATGCAAATTGCATAAACGCCACGTGCCTCTTTATGTATTTTTTATATCATGCTCTGCCCACAGCATATATGCCTTTTTCATGCATTCTTACAGCCCGTTATACTTTTGATATCCCTCAAGAGCATAGTTTATAAAATACCAAACAGCCTTGAACGGGTTTATGCCGACAACACGGTAGCACTTGAACCTTTTTATGGCGGAGCTGAACTTGTTTCTGCTCTTTCCGCCTTCCGTCATTCGGCTGTTTACAAGCGGCCTGTTATATCCTATTGCCGGCCCGTATCTTTTAAGGATTTTAAGCCAGGTTATATAATCTTCGTGAAGGTCATCCCTTTTCATCGGATACTGAAGTGCGACACGGCGTTTCAATATCACGGAAGAACAGGTTATGTAATTGTTTTTTAGAAGCATGTTATAAGTTATTGTGGGCGGAACTTCAATGATTCTTCCGAGAGGCACGCCATCTTCGGAAATAAGCTCCCTGCCGGTACAGCAAAGCACCGGAAGCTTTGCCTCCACTTTTTTCCCTATCATTTCTGCCTGATGCTTAGCTTCCAAAATCGCCGCACATTTTCTTTTTAGATACTCATATTGCTGCTCTAATTTTTCTTCTTTCCACCAATCATCGGCATCCAGAAAAGCAACATAATCGCCCTTTGCCTGTTCAACTCCCACATTGCGTGAATAAGCAACGCCCGAATTTTTGCTGTTTCTCATGAGAGTGATAACCCGTTTTGCATTCGGCGGCTGTTTCCTTGCATAATCTTCGACAATTCCGTAGGTATTGTCCGTCGAGCAGTCGTCAATAACAATAAGCTCTATTCCGAGAGATGTCGTTTGATTTACCACCGAGTCCATAGCACAGACAATAAAATCAGCCGCATTATAAGCAGGCATAATAACAGAAAAGGTAAAGTCTGTGTGTGTACCGATTCTTTGGATTTTGCGCCAGCCCGATTCCACAGATGTTTTGGTCTGCGGATTTTTTCTTGCCTGCGTGCGCCGTCTTGCAATTACTGTTTTGCTTTTGCTGCCTTCCGTTCCCATTTTGCTACGCTTTTAAGCCAAGCTCCTTTTCAACATCATTAAGTGCTTTTGCTATAACCTGATCCATGTCGTAATACTTATATTCGCCCAATCGTCCGCCGAAGATAATGTCTTTTCTGCCTTCTGCGGCCTCTTTGTATTTTTCGTAAAGTGCCGTGTTTTCCGCATCGTTTACCGGATAATACGGCTCTTCGTTTTTATCCCATTCTTTGCTGTATTCACGGCTTATTATCGTCTTTTCGATATCTTTTCCTGATTCGTCTTTTCCGAATTCAAACCATTTGTGTTCGATAATTCTGGTATAAGGCGTTTCGCTGTCTGTGTAATTCACAACGGCATTTCCCTGATAATTGTCCGTTTCAAGAAGCTCGGTTTCAAAACGAACGCTTCTGTATTTGAGCGTTCCGAAGCGATATCCGAAAAACTTGTCGATTGTGCCTGTAAAAACAGTCTTTTTTGCAATGCACAGCC
>CAVHKC010000111.1:0-2512 GCA_963636455.1 Ruthenibacterium lactatiformans | reverse complement strand
TGTCATAAAATTCAGGCTCCGTTATAACCTTTTCACATGGTGCCGCAATGCTTAGCTTTTCCGATTTGCCCTCCGAGATAAGATTGTTTCGTTCTTCGAAATAGTCTGTATTCAAAAGAACCTTAGTATCTTTGATAAGATTTTCTATGACTTTTGTGTATCCGCCTATTGGAATTCCCTGATATTTTGCGTTGAAATAGTTGTTGTCATATGTAAAGCGGACCGGAAGCCTTTTTATTATAAATGCCGGAAGATCCGTGCAGGCTCTTCCCCACTGCTTTCCGGTATATCCCTTCACAAGCTTTTCGTATATATCCGTGCCCACAAGCGAAATGGCCTGTTCCTCAAGGTTTTTAGGCTCCCCGTCAAGGTTTTTCAAAGCGTCATTTTTTTGCTTTTCAATAACTTCCTTAGCCTCTGCAGGTGTAATCACGCCCCACATTTTGTTGAATGTATTCATGTTGAAAGGCATGTTATAGATTTCGCCTTTGTAATTTGCGATGGGGCTGTTTGTGTAGCGGTTAAATTCGGCAAATTGATTTATATATTTCCAGACCTTATCATCATTTGTATGGAATATATGAGCACCGTATTTATGCACATTTATTCCCTCAACTTTTTCGGTATATATATTTCCGCCTATATGATCCCTTTTGTCGATAATAAGACAGCTTTTTCCCGCTTTTTTCATCTCATGGGCAAAAACCGCTCCGTAAAGGCCAGCTCCCACAATCAAATAATCATACATTTTCTTATCTCCTGCTTCTGTTTATTTTTTTTGCTGTATAGTCAGACTGTTCATTGAGAAGATCATCGATATCAAAAACATCCTCTTCGTAGTATTTCTTTGAATTTGTGCGCTTTTCCGGAGGTTTTCTTAATTTTTCAAGCTCTTCTTCCCTGTCTTTTTTTGCAATATAATAGACAAGTCCCAAAACAATTATCATAAAAACCGTCGGATAGGATTCGACAACCGCAGCCAAAAATGTTGTTCCCATAAGTGCCGAAAGCAGCCACTTCGTGTGAATGTTTTTTGCCCTGAAAACCGCCGCAATGCACATTATAACCATAACAATAAAGACAAGCGTTCCTGCAATTCCCGTAAGATATGGAACTTCCAGGAAAAAGCAATGCGAGTGCGCAGCCTGTGTTTCTCCAAACTTCGAGGCTGTCGTTCCTATTGTTTCGACTCCGTTTCCCAAAAAAGGCTTCTGCGCTATGAGTGCCATGGAATTGTTCCAAATTGCACGCCTTCCGTGGAAATCCCCGTCAAAGCCCAATTTCTGAAGCCACTCTAACTTTTCAAACACGACAACAATTAAAAACAAAACCGTAACCGCCGCCATCAAGACCGCAGAATTGAATATCCTTAAAAACTTGTAGAAGCCCGGTGCCGCATGCATGATATCGTTTAGGATAAAAATGAAAAGTGCGAGAACATAAGCAAGAATCTGTGCAAGCGAGTCGCATTTAAACGCCATCCATACGCACGAAAGGCAGGCAAGATAATTTATTATCTCAAGCCAGCGCCCGTACTTTGAAGCCCACACAGAGCCCGTTATAAGCACCGGCATCGCATACATGATTCCCAAATTATAATTTCCCACAAGCGAGTATGTGTCGTCAAGATACGTCTGCCACTCGTTCCACATGCCTGTTCCCCAGGTTGCAAAAACAGAATAGTTATTTGCCGCCATGAAGATAAGATATATGAAATAAAAAATCAGCAGATATCGCTTGGGATTAACCTTGAAGAAAACCGCAAAAAGCAAAAGATTTGCAAGCGCAAGAAGGCCTTTGTCAGAAAGTGCGCTGTCCATATCGGCATAATTTATATAAGTCGAATAAATAAGAAGAATAATAAAAACCGCCGCTGCCCAAAACAGCCAATTGTCCCTGAATACCCTTACAAGCGATGCATAAAGAAGCAGAAAACAAATAATCAGTATGCCGCAGCAGACAAGCTGCACTTTGGGCAAAAACTCAGCAACTTGCGGAATTATTCTTATTTCGTAGGGCAGAAAAAATGCCGCACACGAAACGACAAATAAAAGCACGCCAAAAAAACTGTTCAATAATGAAATTGTAAATTTTGTAACACCATTCATAAAACGCTATTGTATAACGCATGCAGGCAGAGAAAATTTCCTGCACGCTTTACTGCATAATAATATTTTTTACAGCAATATAATCATCAGCCGTAATCTTCCCGTCTCCGTTAACATCTGCACGGCTAAGTTCTTCAGAATCGGTAAGCTTTGCTGTCCCAAGGACATGATTCCTTATCATCACATAATCAATTGATGTGATATATCCGTCCGCATTCACATCGCCTTTCAGATCGCCTGCGTCTTCATAAATCGGGATTCTGAATGTAAGATATGCACTTGTATCGCCCTGGAAGGCATTTCTCATGATTCCGCCTGACGAAAGCGCATCATATACAGCCGTGGCATATTCGTGCCACCATACTTTATTGATTACATTATAGTCTTTGTAGTAATACGTATCC
>CAVHKC010000110.1:0-5293 GCA_963636455.1 Ruthenibacterium lactatiformans | reverse complement strand
CATTTAATGTTGCCCGGTCATATATCACATATCGCTACAAAAGGGCGGTTCTTCGTCGGGCAAACACAACGGATCAGCAGATTTTAAGCCTCCTTGACTGCAACAATGAAGAGGTTAAGCAGGAAAATTCCAACAAGAACCCTGTTGTGAACAGCGTTCAGCGTGATTATATGGCGGGCGAGGTAAGCAAAGATATCACAAAAAGATTTCTGCTTCCCGAAGAGGTTGTCAAGGCTCATGAAGAGGGAATCATCCATTTTCATGATGCGGATTATTTTGCGCAGCACATGCACAATTGCTGTCTGGTAAATCTCGAGGATATGCTTCAAAACGGAACTGTTATTTCGGAAACCATGATTGAGCGTCCCAAGAGCTTCGCAACGGCATGCAATATTGCAACGCAGGCGATTGCGCAGATTGCTTCGAACCAGTACGGCGGACAGAGCATATCGCTGGCTCACCTTGCGCCTTTCGTTCAGGTAAGCCGCGAAAAGATAAGAAGAAAAACGGCAGAAACATTGGAAAAGGCCGGAATAGAAGTGTCAGACGAAATGATCAAGCTTCTCACGGAAGAACGCCTGAGGGATGAAATCCGCCAGGGCGTGCAGATCATTCAATATCAGGTTACGACACTCATGACAACAAACGGTCAGGCGCCTTTTGTTACGGTATACATGTATCTGAACGAAGTTGAAGACGGTCAGACAAAGGATGATCTTGCGCTTATCATCGAAGAAACGCTGAAGCAAAGGATTTTGGGCGTAAAAAACGAAAAAGGCGTATATATAACACCGGCATTTCCCAAGCTTATATATGTTTTAGAAGAGGATAACATCCGTGAGGGAACAAAATATTTCGAGCTTACAAAGCTTGCGGCAGAATGCACGGCAAAGAGAATGGTTCCGGATTATATCTCCGAAAAGAAGATGCTGGAACTTAAAATCGATAAAAACGGCGAAGGGCATTGCTATCCGTGCATGGGCTGCAGAAGCTTTTTGACACCCTATGTGGACAAGGACGGAAAGCCCAAATATTACGGACGATTCAATCAGGGCGTGGTCACGATAAACCTTGTTGATGCCGCATGCTCTTCGGGCAAGGATGAACAAAAATTCTGGAAAATTCTGGATGAAAGATTGGAACTTTGCTACAAGGCTTTGATGTGCAGGCATAACCGCCTTATGGGAACAAGGTCGGATGCCGCACCGATTCTTTGGCAAAACGGTGCGCTTGCACGCCTCGGAAAGGGCGAGGTTATTGACGAACTGCTTATGAACGGCTATTCCACGATTTCGCTCGGATATGCGGGACTTTATGAATGCACATATTACATGAAAGGCTGCTCGCATACAAAAGAAGGCGGCAAGGAATTTGCACTCAAGCTCATGAAGAGGCTGAACGATGCCTGCACAAAGTGGAAAGAAAAAGAACATATCGATTTTTCGCTTTACGGAACGCCGCTTGAGTCAACAACCTACAAATTTGCGAAGGCTTTGCAGAAGAGGTTCGGAAGCATTCCGGGCGTGACGGACAAGAATTATATAACAAACAGCTACCATGTCCATGTAACAGAAGAAATCAACGCATTTGACAAGCTGAAGTTTGAGGCGGATTTTCAGGCACTTTCGCCGGGCGGCGCAATAAGCTACATCGAGGTTCCTGATATGAAAGACAATTTGGAGGCGGTTATCAAGGTTATGCAGTACATATATGACAACATTATGTATGCCGAGCTCAACACAAAGAGCGACTACTGCCAGGAATGCGGATACAACGGCGAAATTCAGATTGTAAATGACGAGCACGGAAAGCTTATATGGCAGTGCCCGAACTGCGGAAATACGGACGAATCAAAGCTTAATGTGGCAAGAAGAACCTGCGGATATATCGGAACGCAGTTCTGGAATCAGGGAAGGACACAGGAAATAAAAGACAGGGTGCTGCATTTGTAAAATAATGCCGCCGAATGTGCAGCCGATTTTTATGCGGGCGGAGCTTTAAAAGCTGCCGTCCGCTTTTGCATAATATAAGGACATATTATTAAATCTAAAGGAAAGAACCTTTGGAAGCGGCTTGCCACAAACAAAAAGCAAAGCCGATGGACGAACGGGAAGAAGGCAGTATGAATTATTCGGCAATAAAATATTATGATATAGCAAACGGAACAGGGATAAGAACAACGCTTTTTGTTTCGGGCTGCAGGAACCATTGCAAGGGCTGCTTTCAGCCTGAAACATGGGATTTCAACCACGGAATGCCATTTACAAAAGAAACAGAAGATGAAATCATTGAAAGCCTTAAAAATCCTGTTACGGACGGGCTTACCCTGCTTGGGGGAGACCCTTTCGAAGAAGAAAATCAGAAGGCTTTGCTTCCGTTTTTAAGAAGAGTAAAAGAAGAAGCAAAAAGTGCAAATATCTGGGCTTTTACCGGATATGTGCTGGATAAGGACTTGGTTAAAGACGGCAGAAAACATACGCCGCATACAGATGAAATTCTGTCATTTTTGGATGTTTTGGTGGACGGGCCTTTTGTCGAAGAACAAAGGAATTTGTGCCTAAAATTTAAGGGATCTGAAAACCAAAGGCTGATTGATATGAAACATTGGAACGAAACGGGAATAATCAAAGAAATTGATTGAATTTTTGTAAATCCAACATCTGCAATACTGTATGTTTTCAACAAAAAAGGCAGTGCATGCGGCCTTTCTTTGTTATTTACAAGGTTTTTGCAAAGTGTTAATATTCATTAGTTAAGCAGTAAATAAAGTTTATAAAAATGAAAAGCGGGAAACGCCCTCTTCAAAGGAAAGGCTTTAAAGCGGGTGACGCATGAGAAGAGAAGAAGAACGAAGGTTTGAGAAATGAAGATTAAACAGGAAAACACAAGAAATATTGCAATTATCGCCCATGTCGACCATGGCAAAACAACACTTGTTGATGCCATGCTTGCCCAAAGCGGTGTGTTCAGAGAAGGTCAGGAAGTTCAGGAACGTGTTATGGACAGCAACGACCTTGAAAGAGAAAGAGGAATAACGATTCTTTCAAAGAACACTTCTGTTGAATATAACGGCGTAAAAATAAATATTGTAGACACACCGGGCCATGCCGATTTCGGAGGAGAAGTCGAGCGTGTTCTCAAAATGGTAAATGGCGTAATTCTTTTGGTGGATGCTTTTGAGGGAACAATGCCGCAGACAAAGTTCGTGCTCAGAAAAGCATTGGATTTGGACCTTGATGTTATTGTCTGCATAAACAAAATCGACCGCCCCGAGGCAAGGCCGGAAGCGGTGATTGACGAAGTTTTGGAGCTGATGATGGATTTGGACGCATCCGAAAAACAGCTTGACTGCCCAATCATATTTGCTTCCGCAAAGAAGGGATTTGCAGTTAAAGACCTGGGTGATGAAGAAAAAGACCTTAAACCGCTTTTTGACACGATACTCGAGCATATTCCGGCACCCGAAGGAGATCCGGAAGCTCCGACGCAGATTCTCATTTCGACAATCGACTACAACGAATATGTCGGTCGAATCGGTGTGGGAAAAGTTGACAACGGCAGAATATATGTCGGTCAGGAACTTTTGAGGCTGAACGCACATGACCCCTCCACAAGAGAGAAAGTAAAGATTACAAAGCTTTATGAATTTCAAGGTCTGGACAAGGTTGACGAAAAGGAAGCAGGCGTGGGCCATATTGTGGCACTTTCGGGAATATCTGATCTTCAGATCGGAGATACGATATGCGACCCGAACGGCGGCGAGGCAATTCCTTTCCAGAAAATTTCAGAGCCTACAATTTCAATGAATTTTATTGTAAACGATTCACCGCTTGCCGGACAGGAAGGAAAGTGGTGCACTTCACGCCAGATAAGAGAAAGACTCTACAAAGAACTGAACACCGATGTCAGCTTGAGGGTTGAAGACACGGATAACACCGACACCTTCAAGGTTTCGGGAAGAGGCGAGCTTCACCTTTCGGTTCTGATTGAGAATATGCGCCGCGAAGGATATGAATTTGCCGTTTCCAAGGCAGAAGTAATCTACAAGGAAGATGAAAACGGAAAGAAGCTTGAACCCATGGAGCTTGCTTATATCGATGTTCCGGAAGAATTTACGGGCACAGTCATAAGCATGCTTTCAGAACGCAAGGGAAGCCTTACGAATATGAGCACGCTTTCGGACGGCTCGTCCCGCCTGGAATTTTCGATTCCTGCAAGAGGGCTTATAGGCTTTCACGGAAATTTCCTCACCGCAACAAAGGGAACAGGAATAATCAACACTATATTCGACGGATACAAGCCCTACTGCGGCGACATTTCATACAGAAGCCAGGGTTCATTGATTGCTTTTGAATCGGGCGAGGCTGTGACATACGGGCTTTTTGCGGCTCAGGAACGTGGAATCCTTTTCATAGAGCCGGGAGACAAGGTTTATGCAGGAATGGTAATCGGTCAGAACGGCAAGGCAGAAGATATAGAGCTTAATGTGTGCAAAACGAAGCACCTGACAAATACACGTTCTTCGAGTGCGGACGAGGCCCTTAAGCTTGTTCCTCCGAGGAAGCTTTCGCTTGAGCAGGCTCTTGAATTTATCGACACGGACGAGCTTTTGGAAGTGACTCCAGAAAATTTGAGAATCAGAAAGAGAATTTTGGATTCGAGGATGAGAAAAAGGTCCAACATCAAATAATAATGCGATTGACAAAATACGGCACCGAAGCAGGCGCAGTATGCGGGAGCAAAAATATGAAATTAGAAGACGTTGTAAAATTCAGAAACAAAGGGTTTGCAAAGGAACTCGGAATCAAGATAACAAAGCTTGAATTGGGCTATGCCGAAGGCGAGGTTGAGGCTCGGGAAATGTTTGCAAATCCGATAGGCTCAACCCACGGCGGCTTTTTGTTTACGATAATTGATACCGTAGGCGGTGCGGCAGCCACCAGCTACGGGCGTGTCGTGACATCGCTTTCGGGCAATATAAATTATTTAAATCCCGCAATCGGCTGGAAAAAGCTTGTGGCAGTGGCAGTGCAGATTAAGCAAGGAAAGAAGACTTCGGTTTACGAAGTCACCGTAAAAGATGAAACAGGAAAAATAATATGCATCGGAACGATGACATATTTTGCATTGGATAGGGATATCGAGATATCCTGACGGAGCACTAAATGGAGAAAAATGTATTTCAGCCAGGCGACTGGGTAAGAATAATGTATGGGGAACTCAAAGGCGCTTACGGGAAAATAAGCATGCATGAAAAAAATGGAAATTATGTTGTGCTGCCTTATAACAAAAA
>CAVHKC010000109.1:0-5374 GCA_963636455.1 Ruthenibacterium lactatiformans | reverse complement strand
ATCGTTTATGACAGGCAGAGTGATTTTTCAGTCAAAGAGGCTTTTTATCCGATATCTCAGGTTATGTATTATTTCAGAAGCGATGTTGTGGCAGAAGGCGAAATTCCTGACGACAGAGATATTCTTATTTTTGCAAGACCGTGTGATATCAACGGAATTTCGAGGCTTGATAAGATATTCCTTGAAAACGGCAAACCTGATTTTTACTACGCAAGGCTCAGAAGGAAAGTAAGAATTGCGATGATTGAATGCAAAGAAGGCTTTGAAAATTGCTTTTGCGTTTCAATGGGCACAAATATTGCAAAGAATTATGATTTTGCGGTACGCTTCGGAAAGGAGCTTCTGATTGATGTAAAAGCAAAGGATTTTCTTGAATATTTTGATTGGGAAGAGGAAGCGGATTTTGAGCCGGAATATGTTTCGGAAAACCAAAAGAAGCTTAAGCTTCCCGATATAAGCAGGGCGAATTTGAAGCCGATAAGCGATCTTGAATATTGGAAGCAGTTTGATGAAAAGTGCGTAGGATGCGGCGGCTGCAACACCGTTTGCGGAACCTGCAGCTGCTTTGATACAAATGATATTATATATGATGAGGGCGGAACGGACGGAGAACGCAGAAGGGTCTGGTCTTCCTGCATGATTCCGCATTTTACGGAAACGGCCGGCGGTCACCGCTCAAGACCCACGCAGGGTGCCAATATGCGCTTTAAGGTTTTCCACAAGTTCTATGATTTTGCGGCACGGTTCGGAGGCGAAAACATGTGCGTGGGCTGTGGAAGGTGCGACATAAGATGCCCGCAGAAGATTTCATTTTTCGACACCGTAAACAATTTGAATGCGGAAATCGAAAAATTGAATGCCGAAGCAGAAAATACAGCGGAAAAATAAAAGATAAAACAGGTGAAATATGGACGAAAAAATTCAATTTGAAAATATGATAAACATAATGAAGCCCACGCCTCACAGGATTTTGCAGATCAAGCACGAAACGCAGGCGGAGTTTACATTCAGGGTTGAGTACGGCGGAGAAATCGCACCGGGCCAGTTCTTTATGCTGTCCATTCCCAAAGTCGGGGAAGCCCCGATTTCCGTAAGCGGCAGAGGAGAGGGCTTCATAGAATTCACAATAAGAAAAATCGGAAGGCTGACGCAGGGCGTGTTTGCACTTCACGAAGGAAGCACTTTGTTCATGAGAGGACCGTACGGAAGCTCGTGGCCGATTGATAAATTCGAAAACAAAGACATTCTTTTCGTAACCGGAGGAACAGGATTTTCGCCGCTTAAGATTGCGATGAACCATTTCTACGAGCATCCGGAAATTTGCAAAACAGTTCATATAATTGCCGGATTCAGGGATATAAACTGCACGCTGTTTGACGAGGAACGTGCAAAATTTTCGGAGAAATTCCACACGATTTACACGCTTGACAACGGTGAGGCAGAAGGATACGAAACCGGAATGGTCACGAAGCATATCGATAAGATTCCATTCGAAACATTCGAAGACTTCAATGTTGCAATTGTAGGGCCTCCTCCGATGATGCACTTTACTGCGCTTGAATGCATGAAGCACGGCGTTCCGAAAGAAAAAATCTGGGTTTCGTTTGAAAGAAAAATGAGCTGTGCGGTAGGCAAATGCGGGCACTGCAAAATCAACGAGACATATGTCTGTCTTGAAGGCCCCGTGTTTAACTACACAAAGGCATGCACGCTTTTTGACTGATTAAAAAGGAACGGTTTCCGGGCAAGTTTTTTGCCTGAAAAAACGAAAAACCGCATATTCTTATATGCTGTCACTCATGGGCGATAAATTCGTCCATCCGTCAAGCATATTTGTGATTTTCTCGTAATATCCGTTCTCAAAAAAGAAGCATTTTGACGGGTCGGAGGCCAGTTTATCGTTGGTGATTGCAAGCGCAATTGCACGGCAGCCTCCGCAGCAGTATTCGAAATAACGGCATTTTCCGCATTTTTCATTTGCGGCTTTTAAGTCGCCGACGGTTGTGCAGACTTCGTCCATATATTTGCTGTTGTTTAGAAGTTCTTTGAGGCTTTCTTCTTTAAGATTTCCGAGGACATCATGCTGCTGTTCATAATAACCTGACATTTGATGACACGGATAGACATTTCCGTTTGCCGCAACTGCAATCATGCCTCTGTTGCCTTTGCAGACCGGGGAATCCTCACGGTAGGTTCCGCTTGGGCATTCCACTGCGGACAGTTTGAAAGATTTTTCTTTGGGAAAAATTGTGCCCACCTGCCACGAAGTGAGATTCATTTTATGTTCTTCGTCCGCATAGTCAGCCCAGAGAGCGACCATTGCATCTGTATATTCCTTAAAAGTCAGTGTATGGCCGTTTGAGTTGTTCAGCCACCGTGGAGATTCGCTCGTTCTGATCAGACGGGTCTCATCAACCCTCATATCATCAAGCATTCTTAAGGTTTCTGATATGCTGTTTATGTTGCCTTTGTGGATGTTTGTCTGAACCTTGACCTTGAAACCGTTTTCGATGCAAAGCGAAATGGCACGAAGCGCCTCGCCTTCAGCACCTTTTTTGTTTCTCAGCCAGTCATGCCAGCCGATTCCGTCAAAAGAGATTTTCATAAGCGGAACACATCCCATGGCTTTCATGCGTGCAAGGGCTTCGTTCGTGATGAAATAACCGTTTGTGTTTAATTCATAAACAAACATATCACGGCTTAAGATTGCCTCGAGTATCTCAAAAAAGTTTTTATGGAGCATCGGCTCGCCGCCTGTAATCGTAAAAGCGTTTATGCCGCAGTCCCTTGCCTGATCAAGCAAAGCTGCTGCTTCATCAAGAGTCCATTCGCTTTGAAGAGGCGAATTATCAGAAGCATTAAAGCAATGCAGGCAGTTATAATTGCACTTCCCCGTTATCATCCAGTTCATAGCAGGAAAATAGCGGTTTTCGTATTTTTTGTTCTGCCAGTCTAAGAATGAATATTCCCCTTTTTTGCATGGAATTGCAAATCCTTTGTTTTTAAGGTCTTCGATAAGCTTGGAATCTTCTATATCATGCATGGCATCGCAAAGACACAAAATCTCATATTCTTCACGGGTAAGCCTTTGCGCATCACGGACGCCTCTTATATAGTATGCATACGGTGAACGAACCCATGAGCGCAGTGCTGCGCTTTTATTTAAAATGTAATACATTTATTATCTGCCTTTCTTTGCTTTCGGTTTGCACCTGTTTTTTATACTCGAAAGCCGCTTGCGGATACGAGAATAATGGTTTTTCACGCAAAAAATGAAAATTCTATGTATATTTTACACTTTTTCCGAAAAAAGATGAAAATAATTTACGATTGTGATATATTACTGAGGAAAAAATAACAGAGTAAAGGCAGGGATTTGCGGATCCTTGCCCCATGGGTAAAACCCGTGGATTACAGAAAGGAAAATGTTATGGCATGCAACGAAAGAAAAGATGAAGTTATGATGGCAATATCAAAAAATAAGGATTTGCACAGCAAACTCATAGAGATACAGAGAAAGGCACAGGCAGACGGCCTTTCGAAAGAAGAGTATGCAAAGCAGTTCCAGGCAGAAATGAAAGCAGCAGGAATTGAAGCAACTCAGGAAGAAATCGTAAACTTCCTCACTCCTGACGACACAGTTGAGCTTTCAAAGGATGAACTTGATAATGTGGCAGGAGGCGGCTGCTTCCACAGCGATGAGGAATTCAAGAGAAACGGATGCAATTTCCCTTGCTCCAACTACTGCTAATTTCCGATTTATGAAGCAATCTATGTTTAATCATACAGTCACCATGCCTAATGGTGGCTGTATCCTTTTTAACTTTTATAATGGGAACGCTCTTTTGCTGAATCTTTTTAACAGGGATTATTATGATAATTTCGAGTTATATGATCCTGCTCATCCCATGATTGAAAAGCTTTGCAAAAAAGGCTTTCTTGTTGATTTTGACGAGGCGGAAGAGCTAAAAAAGCAGGTATTGGCCGACCAAAACGGAAACGGGGAAGTGGTTCTTACGATATGCCCGACATTAAGGTGCAATTTCGCCTGTCCTTATTGCTTTGAAACGCCCAGAAACGGCCGAATGTCTGAAGAAGTGCAAAAAGATGTCGCAGCATTTGTTGAAAGGCTTTTAAACACAGGGCGTGTTAAGGCACTCAATATCATGTGGTATGGCGGTGAACCGCTGCTTGAATGCGAAATCATAAGCGCACTTTCCGAACGTTTCATCAGCCTTTGCGATGAAAAGAAAGTAAAATACCGTGCGGGTATTATCACAAACGGTTATTTTCTGACGCCGGAAAAGTCCGTGCTTTTTGAAAACTGCCGCATCCGTTATGCCCAGATTACGCTTGACGGACCGACAGCGAAAGTTCACGATGCAACAAGGCATCTGGTGGGAGGTCAGGGAAGCTTCGAAAAAATAATCGAAAATATCCGTCAGTTCAGAGGACGCACTAACTTAAGAATCCGCTGTAATGTGCACAAGGAAAATGCGGATCTTTATCCTAAGCTTCAGCAGATGATCCTTGATATTGCCCATGAAACGGGGCAGGAAATTTCTGTTTACCCCGGGCATATGGACGGGCACGGGGAATATGAAGACAAGATGGTTTCTGTTTCCGAGTATGCCGATATTTATAAACAAAATAAGTCCGAGATTGGCTTGCTCCATTATAAAGGACTTCGCTGTACTTATTCAAAAAAACTGGATTTTATTATCGATGAACAGGGAAACCTAAGCAAATGCTTGGAATCCGTAAACTGCGGCGGCGAAACAGTCGGAAATGTTCGGAATTTTGAATTTAAGGACGGCTTGTCATATGAAAATGACGAAATGAAAGCATGCGAAAAAATGGCATGGCCCGAGGATGAGGAGTGTTTGTCGTGCAAGCTGCTGCCTGTGTGTTTGGGAGGATGTCCGAGAAAAAGAAGGTTTTCGAAAAAACAATGCAGCGGATATAAATTTGCACTGGATGATTATGTGACTGCGGTAGGAAAGGAAATTATTTCAAATGCAAGAAAATGAGTTAAAATCCCTTTTTTCCTATCACCCCGATCGGGAAGCAACAAAGAAGCGGCTTATAGCAGAAGCAAAGTCACTTTATGAAAAAGGGCTTGCTAAAGAAAAATGTCAGCCGACCTTTAAATCTGTTGAGGGAAATCTTTATAAATTTTATCTTTATCCGACATTCAACTGCCCGCTTCGCTGTCCGTACTGCTATGCAGAAGGCGGAGAAAGGAAGTCAAATGAACTGCCGGCTGAAGATTACCTTCGCATAACAAAGGAAGCACTCAAGACAGGATACAGGGCAATAGTGATTGTGGGCGGCGAGCCGCTGGTTTATTATGAATTTGATAAATATATTGAAG
>CAVHKC010000108.1:0-5385 GCA_963636455.1 Ruthenibacterium lactatiformans | reverse complement strand
TTGCGACATCGCCTTTTTTAACATCAGGAATGTCCGTTACATCGACCATGATCTGGTCCATGCATACACGGCCTGCGACCTTTGCTCTTTTGCCTCTTATCAAAACCTCTGCCTTGTTTGAAAACAGCCTTTGATACCCGTCTGCATAACCTATGCCCACGGTTGCGATTTTCATGGGCTTTTTTGCGGTATATGAAGCGCCGTATCCTACGGTTTCTCCAGGATTTATATCTTTTACCATTATAATATGACTTTTGAGTGAAAGTGCCGGAATAAGTTTGATTTTAGCAATGTCTTTTGAAGGATAAAGCCCGTACATTGAAATCCCAAGCCTTACCATATCCATGCAGGCTTCCTTCATTTCGCTTGCGGCGGCGGAATTTGCACAGTGCTTTATTTCAAATGTTATTCCTTCATCTTCAAGTTTTTTGCAAAAGTTTTCAAACTCTTCAAGCTGCTTGTATGCAGATTCTTTATCTTTCGAATCGGATTCATAAAAATGCGTGAATATGCCTTCTGTTTCGATATATTCAAGTCCTGCCGCATATCTTGCAAACTCAAGTCCTTCGTCATCGCATTTGACTCCGATGCGGTTCATGCCTGTGTCTATCTTAATATGAACCTTTGCTTTTTTGCCTTTCTTTTTTGCGGCTTCGTTTATTTTGTCCAAATCTTCTTTATCATAGACACTAAGCCTGATGTCGTTTTCGATTGCAGCCGCATATTTTGATTCGTGAACAAAGCTCAAAACCAAAATCGGAAGAAAAATTTCATGTGCCCTCAGATTCAAAGCCTCATCGATTGTTGCAGCGGCATAAAAATCCACAATGTCCTTCAGTGCTTTTGCGACTGGCACTGCGCCGTGGCCGTAGGCATCTGCTTTGACAACCGCACAGATTTTTGTTTTCGTATCGAGCCCTTCTTTTATTGCAAGGACATTTTTCTTTATTGCGTCTGTGTCAACTTCTGCCCATACTCTGTAATATTTGTCAGTCATCTGTTTTTGTTTCCTTCCGAGCTTATTGAATAAGACAGCTCAAGGAGCGAATCCAAAAGATGAACATTTTTTATTATGGCATCCATCGGAAGCTCCAGATCCGTGTGAGAAAAATTCCAAAAATGCCTGATGCCGCAGTCGTAAAGGTGCGACGAAATGCCCTTTGAAACTTCTTTGGGAATAGTAAGCGCCACAATGTCTATCTTTTGATTTTGAACAAAGTTGTCCAATTCCGTCATATTATATATCGGCACTTTGTTGACAGTTTTACCAAAAATGGACTTATCGACATCGAACATTGCGATAAAATGAAAGCCTTGCTTTTCGAAGCCCTGATATTTGACAATCGCCCTGCCCAAATTTCCGGCACCGATAACAATCAGATTTATGGGATTTCCAACACCTAAGATTTTTCCGATTTCAGAATAAAGCCCTTTTACATTGTAGCCGTATCCTTGCTGGCCGAATCCTCCGAAATGGTTGAGGTCCTGCCTTATCTGAGAAGCAGTCGTGCCCATTCTCCTGCTAAGCTCCTCCGAAGAAATTCTTTCTTCGTCTTCTTCTATCAATTCTCTCAAATATCTGTAATATCTGGGCAGTCTTGCAATAACCGCCTTGGAAATATTTCCGCTTTGCTCCATTTTATTTCTCACCTCGTGCAAATATAATTTTTTTATAATATGTGGACTAACGCCTGACAAAGGTTAATTCCCCATCATTTTATGAACCAAGACACGAATCCTGATATGCGGAATGTGTATCAAATTATGCCCATAAAAAAACATGCATCAAAGCATCTTTGTAGAATTCTTAACGAGATTGTAGCATCCTTAACAAAATAATGCAAATATTCGATTATGTGATATCATTAGATAATGTCAGTTAAGCTTTTCAAATACCATAAAGAAAAGCTTTGCAGAACATAAAAATGAAATGAGTGAAAAGCCATGAAAAAAATTATACTTGCTTCGCAGTCTCCCCGCAGAAGGGAACTGCTTACGCTTCTTGACCTTGAATTTGATGTGATTCCTTCCGACTGTGATGAAAATATCACATGCCAATCGCCGAAAGAGCTTGTGGAAAATCTTTCAAAAATGAAAGCAAATGATGTACTTGAAAAAAACAATCTTTCAGAATGCCTCGTCGTGGGTGCAGATACGATTGTTGTTTTTGAAGGTTCGGTGCTTGGAAAACCTGCCGATGAGTGCGAGGCCTTTGAAATGCTTTCAAAGCTTTCGGGAAACAAGCATACCGTTTTTACAGGCGTTACGATAACAGATGCCGACACAAAAAAATCCGTATCTTTTCATGAAAAAACAGATGTCTTTATGTATGACATATCTGAAGAAGAAATCAGAGCATACATCGCCACAAAAGACCCTTTCGACAAAGCGGGCGGATACGGTGTGCAAAGCAAGGGCGCATTTCTTGTAAAAGCCGTTGAAGGCGATTTCTACACCGTTGTGGGGCTTCCTGTCGCAAGGCTTTACAGGGAACTTAAAAATTTTTAGTAAACCGCCGCACGCCGCATAAGGGTTTAAAACCTTGCGTGAGGCGATTTTTCCTGTTATGTATTCGGCAAAGTCACTGTGAAAACAATCTTTTCATTTTCGCTTTCAGCCGTGATTGTTCCTGAGTGAAGCTCGATAATCTGTTTTGAAATGGCAAGTCCGAGGCCTGCACCTCCGCTGTTTGTGCGCCTTGAAGAATCAAGGCGGTAGAACTGTTCAAAAATCCTCGAAAGCTTTTCGGACGGAATCGTATATCCGTCATTTATAAAAATAATCGTGGTTTCCTTTTCGCATGAGGCAACTTTTATTTTTATTGCCGAATTTTCAAGCCCGTAATACGAAGCATTCCTGAGGAGATTATCAAAAACCCTCTGCATCTTGTTCACATCACAGCGAAGCATGATATCCGGCTTTGAATCCAAGCTGCAGCTTTGGCCTTTTTCTTGCAATATCGGCTGAAATTCATAAATAAGCTGTTCCAAAAGCCTTACCAGATTAACCTTCGAATATTGAAGTTCGATATGCGAAAGGTTGAACCTTGTAATATCAAAAAATTCATTTATCAAATCTTCGAGGCGTTCTGCTTTTTCAAGTGATATCGAAAGATATTTTTTCCTAAGCTCTTCCGAGATTTGGCTTTCGTCCTTCAAAAGTGCAAGATAACCTATGACAGAAGTAAGCGGCGTTTTAAGGTCATGCGCAAGATAAACAATCATGTCGTTTTTGCGCTGTTCGGCTTCCTTTGCGATAATCTTGTCCCTTCTTGTCTTGTCCCTTATGCCGTTGAATTCGTCCTGAACGGTTTTGAGCTCGCTGCTCAAAATTATCTGCCCGTCTGCATCATTTGCAAGCTGTTCGGAAGCACAAATAACCTCATCAAGATATTGGAGCGGTTTTTTAAGATAATGCCCCGAAATGATAAGCCAGCCGATGACCAAAGGAACTATAAGAAAAATGTAAAAATATTTTTTTATAAAGCTCAGTATTATATAAAGGACATCGTCTGCATACCAAATATAGCTTGTAATTAAAAAATATGCCAGCGCAACGACAACCAAATAAAGAACGGTATAAATGACGACCGCACCGAAATACTTCTTTTTTATTCGTTTTGATATTTTGCTTTCAAGTATTTGTCCGTTGTTGTTATTCAATGGTGTATCCTATCCCCCAAACCGTTTTTATGAATTTGGGATTTTTGGGCGGCTCATTCATTTTTTCGCGTATTCTTGCGACATGAGCCATTACTGTATTGTTGTTGTCCAAATATTTTTCGCCCCAGACCGATTCAAAAAGTTCTTCGGAAGAAACGACTTTTCCCTGATTGTCGCAAAGATACCAAAGTATCGAAAACTCAAGCGGTGTAAACTGAATCTCTTTTCCGAAAAGCTGGCATTTGTGGCTGTCTTTGTTTATTATAAGTCCTCTTATTTCATGCTCGGAATGCTCCCTTTCGGCATCTTGCGCCGTGTTGTTGTAGCGCATATATCTTCTAAGCTGCGTCTTTACTCTTGCCGTGACCTCCAAAGCATTGAAAGGCTTTGTGATATAATCATCCGCACCAATCGTAAGCCCCATTATTTTGTCGCCCGGCTCAACCTTTGCGGTAAGCATTATAACAGGAAAAAAGTACTTTTCCCGTATTTTGCGACAAAGCGAAAATCCGTCGATATCCGGAAGCATGACATCAAGAAGCGCAAGGTCTAACTTTGTTTCTTCTATGCATTTTAGTGCGTCCGTTCCGTTGTAGAATTTGTAAACTTCAAAGCCGTCATTTTGCAGATAAACTTCAATCAGGTCTGCTATTTCCTTTTCATCGTCAACAACCAAAATTTTCTCGTTCATATTACCTCCGCCGCATTTGTACTGCTTTTGCATTTTCAAATGCATTATATTATTTTTCCCGAAAAAATTTCAATTATCAGAAACGAAAAATAAGAATATTGTAAGAAATGCAATTTTTATTAGCAATTGTTCTGCCTTTTAATATTTGTGCATTTTATCCACAAAAATATGTTAAAATAATTCCCGTTGCCGAGGATTTGTTAACAGTACAACTTTTTCGGGAAGACAGTGTTTTGAACTAAAACAAAAATTCAAAATCAAAGTCCTTTTTATGCCGCAAATTCAATTGGCAGAATGGCTTAGAATAAATGCAGATTTTTTTAATTTCAGGAAAGATATGAGGTGCTTTTAAGTATGATAGCAGCAAACAACATTACTTTAAGAATCGGCAAAAAAGCTCTTTTTGAAGATGTAAACATAAAATTTACCGAAGGCGAATGCTACGGGCTTATCGGTGCAAACGGTGCCGGAAAATCCACATTTTTGAAGATTCTTTCGGGGCAGCTTGAGCCCACCAAGGGAGAGGTTACGATTACACAGGGTCAAAGGCTTTCTTTTTTGGAGCAGGACCATTTCAAATACGATTCTCAAACCGTTTTGGACACGGTTATTCAGGGCAATAAAAGGCTCTATGAAATCATGAAGGAAAAAGAGGCTCTTTATGCAAAAGAAGATTTTTCCGAAGAAGACGGCATGAAAGCAAGCGAGCTTGAAAGCGAATTTGCCGAGATGAACGGCTGGGAAGCAGATTCCGATGCCGCCACTCTCTTAAACGGCCTCGGTGTCGATACGGAATTTCATTATTCCTTGATGAGCGACCTTGCAGGTCCTTTGAAAGTCAAGGTTTTGCTTGCAAGAGCACTTTTCGGAAATCCAGATATATTGCTGCTTGACGAGCCTACTAACCACCTTGACCTTGATGCAATCTCATGGCTTGAAGAATTTCTCATAAATTTCGACAACACGGTTATCGTTGTTTCTCACGACCGTTATTTCTTAAATAAAGTCTGCACGCAGATTGCAGACATAGAT
>CAVHKC010000107.1:0-5430 GCA_963636455.1 Ruthenibacterium lactatiformans | reverse complement strand
TTCGAACCTTGAAATGACGGAGTCAGAGTCCGTTGCCTTACCATTTGGCGATGGCCCATCGCAAGCGCCATTATAAAACACTTTCACAGGCTGTGTCAACAAGAAATCTCAGTGGCAATTTTATCGGCCGATTCGTTCATTATGTCAACGATTTCTTTTATTTCTTCTTTCGAAATATTGTCCAGATGAATTCCGCACAGAACCGTGATGTTCTTTTCAAGTTCTGACGAAAGCTTTTCGGCAAGCATTTCGCTTATTAAGCCTTCTTTATGTGCCGGCAAAACAAGCGTTGCCGTCTGCCCTTCGCAAAGATTAAACATCTCTTTTTTTCCGTACAAACCATTGTTTTTTGGGTTCGATTCACGCCTTGCGGCTCCGATTCCGCAGTCATAAACTCCTTGGCTTACCGCACCGATATGCGGAGCATCTCCACCCGAGACAATAACGCATACATCATTTCCTACCGGAACGATTTGAGCTTCTATATTAAACTTGTCTGATATTCTTATCATTTCCATCTTCTGAGCTTCTCATATTCTATGTCGAAACAATCCAAAATTTTCCCCACTGTATGATCGACCATGTCGTCAATTGTTTCCGGCAGATTGTAATAAGTCTGCATTGGCGGAAGAATTATTGCACCTGCCTGCGAAAGTGTATACAGATTTTTCAAATGAATCATGTTAAGCGGTGTCTCTCTTGCAACAAGAACAAGCTTTCTTCTTTCTTTCAGCACAACATCCGCTGCCCTCAAAAGCAAATTGTCGGAATATCCCGAAGTAATGCCTGCGGCAGTTTTCATCGAACATGGAACCACAATCATTCCCATTGTTTTGAAAGTCCCGGAAGCAATTGCCGCACCTATGTCTTCAAGCTTGTAGACAACATCCGACAAACTCTTCACATCTTCCGGCAAATACTTTGTTTCCTGCTTTATAGTTTCTTGTGCACCCTTTGTCATCACAAGGTGTGTTTCGACTTCCTTGTTTTGGCGAAGTGCCTCAAGCAGCCTTATCGCTATCGGCATTCCGCTTGCACCGCTTAATCCTATCACAATCCTTTGCATAAATCCTCAATCCTCTCCTAAGTCAAATTGCCTTTGGCTTCCCAAATTATAACTTGCCTGCGCCCAATCAACAATGGGCAGAAGCAATTTATTTGCAGCCTTTATTTGCAAATTCGCCGCCGGCATTACTTATACCGGCGGCAGATTTGATTATTTTAAGCAAATGACTCAGTCATTCAGCGTTCTATCGGCTTTGCGTTCTTCGTTTCGACAAAGAATTCAAACGCACGCAGTAAAAATGTAAGCGTGAGAAGTATCAAACCGACGAACATAACAATTTCCAAAATCCAAAACGGAATATGGATAACTGTCGAGCCCAGTCCCGATGCTTTGTAGGACAACATCTGCTTGAACGATTGTATTGTAATAAGTGCGCTTACCACAGTTACAATCACCATAATGATTCCGTTCACAATGCACCTTGCTTTGGGCGGGAACTTGTTGACAAACATATCAACCCGCACATGACCTTCCTCAAGCTGTGTCTTTCCGAAGCCGAAATACATCATCACAACCATTGCCGCCTCAACCATTTCCGAGGCTCCCAGTATACGTGAATTTGTAAAGAGCTTCATGATAACATCAATAGTTGTAATCATCATCGCGAAGAGTACCGCCGCAAGACCAGCATACGAAAAGCCTGTACACGTTTTAGTCATTACTTCACGAGCTTTTGTCATAACTAACTCCTTAAACAAACCTTACGGTTTTCGTTATTTTGCTGCCTCAATTGCTGCCATAGCCTTGTCATAGATCTCCTGTCCGTTTGCGGTCTTTTCGATCCACTTCTGGATTGTGCGCTCAGCTGCTGCTTCAAATTCTGCTCTCTGGTCATCAGAAAGTTTGTAGCACTTAGCCGAAACTTCAGATTTGATTGATTTTTCCACATCATCCCATGCAGATGTAAGATCCGCACATTCTGCCGTTGTGTCGTCAAGAATCTTCTGAAGGTCTTCCGGAAGTTTTGCATAAGAATCGGGATTCATAAGCATGAAATAT
Source organism: Ruthenibacterium lactatiformans (assembly GCA_963636455.1). Taxonomy (GTDB): domain Bacteria; phylum Bacillota; class Clostridia; order Lachnospirales; family Lachnospiraceae; genus RGIG5612. The sequence continues at coordinate 3,365 of CAVHKC010000107.1, read as the reverse complement.
GTTGAAACACCGATGTTCTCATCCAGATAAGATCCGATAACTTCGTCCAACTTGAATGCCGAAATTCCGTGCCAGTCTGTAAGACATCCGTCCATTTCAGCCGTTTCAAGATTTTTGTAGAGATCGTTGATTGAGCATCCTACAGGTGTTGCGCCCAATTCTGTCAGGAACATGTTGGGAGGGCCTGCATTTCCACGGATATTAAGTCCTGCCAGGTCGCTTATTTTTTCAACTTTCGATACAGCAGATTTTGCCGATAATGAAAGAGGTGACTGACAATTTGTATGCAGGAACAATACATGATAGTCTGCATATTCTGCATCCATGTAATCGGTGTCATTATAGAAGTTCCAGATAGCTTTGGAACCTTGGGGTGCCGATTCGATGTCAATAAGCGGAAGCATAAATACTTCTGTTGCAGGGAATAATCCGTCATAGAATGACTGAAGTCCCCAGGCTATATCAACTGTTCCGTTCTTCACAGCATCGATTGAATCTTTAGGTCCCGCAATCGTTCCGCCGTGATAAATGTTTATTTCCAATGCACCGCCCGATGCTTCTTCAACTCTTTCCTTCCATGCATTGAGGAATGTTCCTGTTGCAGAGGTTTCGGGATCGTGCTGCGTTACTGTCAATGTATATACCTTATCGGGTTTTGCAGCCGAATCCGTCGTTGTATCGCCAGATGCTGTTGTTGTGTTTGTGTCACCGCCGCAGGCTGCCAAAAGCCCTGCTGTCAGGCATACACATGCCAATATTGCAAGTATTCTTTTCTTCATATTATTCTTCTCCTTTTTGTTTCTCTTAAGCACCCATGCTTATTTTGCAGGCTGCTTTAATGTTTGTACTTATTGTCAGCCAAGATATCCATACCAGAGGTTTGGTAAAAACTGCGCAATCTGCGGTATCAGCGCGATTATTATTACAGTTATAACCAATGCAATAATAAACGGAACAACGCCCTTGAATATCTTGAACAATGGCACATCCTTCGCTATACCTCCCATAACATATACACACATTCCTACAGGAGGTGTGATAAGTCCGAGCTGCATTATCATAACCATAAGAACGCCGAACCATACCGGATCCATGCCCATATTGTTTACAATAGGCAGGAATATCGGCGTCAGCAGTACGATAAGCGGAAGTGAATCGATAAAGCATCCAAGCACCGCATAAATTGCCAGGATAAGCAGTACAACAACTATCTTAGGCATATTTGCGGCTGCAATTGCATTTGCCAAATCTATCGGCAGCCTTGATGCCGTAAGGAAATAACCAAATACATATGCACCGATCATAATAAGGAAAATCATGCAGGAAGTACGAATCGTATCGAAACATGACTTCTTGATGTTTGTCCATGTGGCTTTTTTCTTGCAAAGCATGAATATGAAAGCAAGAAATGCACCGATTGCGGCTCCCGCATTTGCTGAGAACCATCCTCCGAATATACCGCCCAAAACGATGACGAATATAATGATGATCGGAAGTGCCTTTAATACTGCGACAGCTTTTTCCTTTCCCGAATACTTTGTTGTATTCTTGGGTGCAAGTACGGGATTTAACTTAACTTCGATGAGAATCGTCATGATATACATCAAAGCAAGCAGAATTCCGGGCAGAATACCGGCTGCGAACATTGTGCCGATTGACTGCTCTGCCGCAATTGCATAAAGGATGAATCCTGTGCTTGGCGGAATCAAAATGCCCAAAGTACCGCCCGCAGCAATAACGCCTGTTGACAGTTGATCCTGATATTTGTACTTTCTCATCTCAGGAAGACAAACAACACCCATGGTTGCAGTCGTTGCCGTTGACGAGCCGCATATTGCAGAAAAGAATGCACATGCCACAATCGTTGCTGAAGCAAGTGACCCCGGGACACGCCCCAATCCTTTGTTGCAGGCGGAGTACAAATCCTGACTGATACCCGCGTAAAACGCGAACTGGCCCATTAAGACAAACATTGGTATGACCGATAAACCGTAGTTCGCAACTGTTGTGAATGGAACCGATGCAAACAATCCCATTGCAGCCTTTGAGTTCACCAGCACCCAGTAGCCGATAAAACCGACTACGATCATGGAAAAGCCTATGTTCATTCCCAAGAACAGAAGAACGAGCAATGCGACAATTCCAAGAATGCCTATTAATGTAGCACTCATATAAAAACTCCTTTCAGCTGTAAGAATACACACACCCTTACTGCCATTAATCTATAATATCCTCAGGCCTTACAGTTTTTTGAAAACATCGGTGCAGACGAGTCGTTTTGAAACCCCATATTCAAAACTTTCATCCTGAACCCGTCCTTACAAACTTCCGGCCGTTTGGAATATTATCACTTTATAGTTTTACTTTTTGCCCCTGAACTTTTGCGGATCCGGATTTTTTCGAACCCGCAAAACAACTAAATAATCTTTATTTAAAATATTGACGGTGCGACCCTGTGAAGCTTTTCTTCATCAATCTCTAAGAAGGGTGCCCTTGTCATTGCCGCTTTCATATCAAGCGGAACCGTGCAGTCGAATATCGTCTTGCATGACATTCCCCTGTCACGCAGGCGGTTGCTGTATTCCGGTCTTGACGAAGGGTCAAGCGGATGGCAGCGCACTGCCGGTATCGTTATCACATCGATATCTCCCTGAAATCTTGTGTTCATCGACCATAAAACATCATCACTGTCAAACGGGTCAACATCTTCACTTACAAGGATTACATTCTTCAATTCCGGGAATGCCGTGAATGCGATCAGTGCTGCCTGACGCTGGCGTCCTTCATCGCTTTGCATTCCTTTTTTGAACTGAATTACAGCCATGTACTTTCCGCCGCCTGATGAATGTGCATAAACATTCAGCACGCGTCCGGGCATTGCACGTTCAACCATGTCAATAATCGAAGCTTCCGTCGGAATTCCGGCCATGCTTACATGTTCTTCCGAAGGTCCGATGCATGTCTGCATGATAGGGTTTTCTCTTGTTGTGACCGCTTTAACCTTGAAAGCAAGGCAGACCGGGCATGCAGGGCCGTTGTATCCCGGAAATTCCGGCATCGCATAACCCGTATGTGACTGAGAATCTTCCTGTATTCTTTCATTTGGAATAAGCTCACCTTCAAGAACATATTCCGCATGTGCTATGCAGTTTTCTTCAATAGTAAGGCATTTTGCCAGTTCAATCGGCTTTCCTCTCAAAGCGCCCGCTATTGACAGCTCGTTAAATCCCATCGGCGTTGTGGGCGGTTCAAAACCTGCCGCAATGAGGATTGCCGGGTCAATGCCGATGCTAACGGACATGGGAAGCTTTTTGCCGAGCTTTTCGGCTTCGTCAAACATTGCACCGATATGTCTTGCACCGGGA
>CAVHKC010000106.1:0-5463 GCA_963636455.1 Ruthenibacterium lactatiformans | reverse complement strand
TCCCTACTGCTGCCTCCCGTAGGAGTCTGGGCCGTGTCTCAGTCCCAATGTGGCCGATCACTCTCTCAAGTCGGCTACTGATCGCTGTCTTGGTAGGCCGTTACCCCACCAACTAACTAATCAGACGCGGGTCCATCTTACACCGATAAAATCTTTTCACACTCGACCATGCGGTCACGTGCGCTTATGCGGTATTAGCAGCTATTTCTAACTGTTATTCCCCTGTGTAAGGCAGGTTACCCACGCGTTACTCACCCGTCCGCCACTAAGCAATTCGGTTGGTTCAAATCTGTGCAAGCACTTCATATCACCGGGTGAATTGCTCCGTTCGACTTGCATGTATTAAGCACGCCGCCAGCGTTCATCCTGAGCCAGGATCAAACTCTCGTATTAATGTTTATGTATCGCTTCCTTGAAAGCGTTACAGTCTTAATTTAGGTTTTGGTCTCCTCTGTTAGGAAAAGACCCGATCCGTTGACTACCAAAACTTTCGCTTGGCTAATCATCCGTTGTTTACTGCTCGTTTATTAAAACGATCGCATCTTGAAATTTTTTGGAAATTTCAGGGATGGTTTATACTATTCAATTATCAATGTCCGTAACTTGTTTTCCTTGTATTTTCAAGGTTCACCGCGCTTTTCGCAACCTCTTGCCTCAAGCGACAGCTTGCATATAATAACACCCGTTTATTATCTTGTCAACGGTGTTTTTGAAATTTCTTGCAAAAATTTTCTTTATCCACATTTTTGTTTTTAGGCAGTACATATCCACTTATTTATGAACGGTTTGTCCACTATTTCCGTGCATATCTCAGCCTTCCCACAATCCACTTCTTATAAACCGAAACCACCCGACACATTCCGCCTTGCCCATCATAAATTACACATTGCACATTGCAAATTATAAATCATGAATTATAAATCGCACATCACACATTATGCATTCTTAATTATGAATTATGAATTGCACATCGCACATTGCACATTGCAAATTCCTAATTATGAATTATGCATTATAAATTATGAATTATAAATTGCGGTTCAAAGTTCCTCCGCAATATGCCTTGCAACGCAGATACCGCTTGCCGAAGCATGTGAAAGCGAATGCGTAACGCCGCTTCCGTCTCCTATTATAAATAGGCCCTTGTGATTTGTTTCCAAATTTTCGTCAACCGCCACTTCCATATTATAGAACTTGACCTCCACACCATAAAGCAAGGTGTCATCGTTGGCAGTTCCCGGTGCAATTTTATCCAGTGCATAAAGCATTTCAACGATTCCGTCCAAAATACGTTTCGGTATTACAAGGCTTAAATCGCCGGGTGTTGCCTGAAGTGTCGGCGTCACAAAGGATTTTTGTATTCTTTTGGTTGTGCTTCTTTGTCCTCTTATAAGATCCCCGAAGCGCTGTATGATAACGCCGCCGCCAAGCATATTAGAAAGTCTGGCTATGCTTTCTCCGTAGCCGTTGCTGTCTTTGAACGGCTCCGTAAAATGCTTCGAAACAAGAAGTGCAAAATTTGTGTTTTCCGTCTGCAGTGCAGGGTCTTCATAGGAATGCCCGTTTACGGTCACAATGCCGTTTGTGTTTTCCATAACGACATTCCCTTTGGGGTTCATGCAGAATGTCCTTACAAGGTCCTGATACTTCTCGGTTTTATAAACGATTTTGCTTTCGTAAACCGCATCAGTTATGTGGCTGAAAATTTCGGCAGGCAGCTCAACTCTGACACCGATATCAACACGATTTGAAAGCGTTGATATATCAAGCTGTTCGCACACACTCTCCATCCACTTGCTTCCGCTTCTTCCGACGGAAATAACACAGCGTTTTCCGATGAAAGTTCCCTTTTCGGTTACAACTTCATATTGACCGCCGATATCCTTCACTTCCTCCACCGCTGTTTCGAAGTAGAAATCAACCTTTTCTTTCAGTTCATTATATAAATTAGTAAGAACATCGTAATTTATGTCCGTGCCGAGGTGCCTTACCGAAGCCGAAAGCAGGTGCAGGCCGTTCTGAAGGCATTCCTTTCTGAGGCCGTTTGCGCCTGTCGAATATAATTTCGTCTTTGCTCCGCCGTGAGACATGTTGATATCATCGACATAGTGCATGAGTTCTAAGGCTTTTTCCTTTCCGATAAATTCGTGAAGGGTTCCTCCAAACTCGTTTGTTATGTTATATTTTCCGTCCGAAAAAGCGCCTGCTCCCCCGAAGCCATTCATAATGGAACAAATTTTGCAGTTTATGCAGCTTTTTACCTTGTCTCCGTCAATCGGACACTTCCTTTTTTCCAAGGTCCTGCCTGTTTCAAATACGGCGATTTTAAGGTCCGGTCTTTTGTGTGACAGCTCATATGCGGAGAAAATTCCTCCGGGGCCTGCGCCCACAATTATTACATCATAATTTTCTTTCACTGTTAAAGCTCCTCCGTGTCGGTTTTATTTATATGAGGTTTTGTGTGATAAACGATATTTCCAAATAAAATTAATTTCCCCAAAAGCCTTCCAAAGCTGACGGCTTTTGGCAATGAGTGCAAATCACAATTCGCTATTATAATACAAAGGTTAAAAATTGTCTGTGATTTTTTTGTTTTTGTCGCCGATGGGTGGCATCGTATTGCTTCGAGAAGGTTGAATCTTCCAAAAATTGCAAATCTTACGAATTTCTTACGATTTTCTTATTGTTTTTGCAAGAATTATATGAATTTTGCAAGAAAATAATGCTCGTTATTCATTGACGCGACATATACTTGTGATAAAATAAGCACGAATTTATAAATGGCTCTGTTTCAGACAAAAATGAGGATTGTATTATGTCAAAAAGCGAAAATCAAAAGGGCAAACTTTTATACCTTGCCGATATGTTTCGGCGGGATACCGATGAATCTCACGGGCTGTCGCTTGCTCAAATCAAAAAGAACCTCCACGCACTCGGCATAGAAGCCGAAAGAAAAACCTTATATGCCGATATTGACGAGCTTCGCCGCCACGGCATGGACATCGTGAAAGTTCAGGAAAAAAGGCAGTTCACCTACAGGCTGGTTTCACGGAAATTTGAACTTGCTGAGCTTAAGCTTCTGGTGGATTCTGTTCAGTCAGCCAAATTCATAACAGAAAAGAAATCCAATCAGCTTATCAAAAAGCTTGAATCCCTCGTGAGCAAATACGAGGCGAAGCAGCTTCACAGGCAGGTTTTCATTTCAGGCCGTGTGAAGACAATGAACGAAAGCATTTATTATAATGTCGACAAGCTGCACGATGCCATCAGCAGCAATATGCAGGTTCGCTTCAAGTATTTCCAATGGAATGAAAAGAAGCAGCAGGTTCTGCGCCATGACGGCGAATGGTACTGCGTAAGCCCGTGGAGTCTTTTGTGGGATGATGAATATTATTATCTTGTTGCTTATGACAGCGAATCCGACAAAATCAAACACTACCGTGTGGATAAAATGCAGCGGATCAACACCTCGGATTTGCCGAGAGAAGGTGCTGAAAAGTTCAGCAGTCTGACTCCCGCTGCATATTCAAAAAGCGTTTTCGGAATGTTCGGAGGCGAACTTACCGACATAACGCTTGAAGTTTCGAACGACAAGGCATTCATATTTATAGACCGTTTCGGAAAAGATGTTTTGATGAGAAAAAATACTGACGACACCGTGATTGTTCATATAAACGCCGCTGTGAGTGACCAGTTTCTTTCGTGGGTAATAAGCCTGGGTTCGGGTGTGAAGATTACTGCGCCCGCCGATGTTGTTGACAAAATGAAAGCCATAGGCAGGCGCATTGCCAAGGAATATAAGAAATAATTTATATTTCGCCTTTTATCATTTTTATAAAATATTCGTGGACTGACTTATCGTTTGTCAGCTCCGGGTGAAATGCGGTGACAAGCTGATTTTTTTGCCTTGCCGCCGTGATTTTTTTATCAACCTCCGCAAGGATTTGCACGTCTTTCCCAACCGCCTTTATGTAGGGCGCTCTTATGAATGTCATCGTGATATTTCCGATTCCTTTGAAATCCGCTTTTGTTTCAAAGCTTCCGAGCTGCCTTCCGTATGCGTTTCTGACTGCCTTTATATCCATTGTCGCAAGGTATCTTCTGTCGTCATTTTCAATTTCTTTTGCAAGAAGCAAAAGACCCGCACAGGTTCCGAAAACCGCAAGGCCTCCCGATATTTTTTCTTTTATCGGCTCAAACATTCCAAGTTCTTTCATGAGTTTTCCCTGAACCGTGCTTTCTCCGCCGGGAATGATAAGCCCGTCCATCGGATTTTCAAGGTCTTTTCTCTGCCTTATTTCGAAGGTTTCTGCGCCAAGATCAGCCAGCATCTTTTCATGTTCTGCGAATGCTCCCTGCAAAGCGAGCACACCTATTTTCATCTTACTGACCCCGTTCTTCCATTATGATTTTTATTTCCTGTTCATTGATTCCGACCATTGCTTCGCCAAGGTCTTCGGAAAGTTCCGCAAGAAGCTTTGCGTCATTGAAATTGGTCACTGCTTTTACGATTGCGGCGGCCCTCTTTTCGGGATTTCCCGATTTGAAAATTCCTGAGCCCACAAAAACGCCTTCAGCACCAAGCTGCATCATCAAAGCCGCATCCGCCGGTGTTGCGATACCGCCTGCCGCAAAATTTACAACAGGAAGCTTCCCTGTTTCATGTACTTCCTTCAAAAGTCCGTACGGAACCTGCATTTCCTTTGCAGCTTCATAAAGCTCATCTTCCGACATTGAAACCGTGCGTCTGATTTCTGCCTGCATCATTCTCATATGACGGACAGCCTGAACAACATCGCCCGTACCGGGTTCTCCTTTTGTTCTTATCATCGAAGCACCTTCCTTGATTCGGCGGAGGGCTTCACCCAGGTTTCTTGCACCGCACACAAAAGGCACATCAAAAGCCGTTTTGTCGATATGATATTTGTCGTCAGCCGGTGAAAGAACTTCGCTTTCATCTATATAGTCAATTTCTATTGCCTGCAGAATCTGTGCTTCCGCAAAATGACCGATGCGGCATTTTGCCATGACGGGAATTGAAACCGCATTTTGAATTTCCTTTATCATTTTGGGATCGCTCATGCGTGAAACACCGCCTGCAGCACGGATATCCGCCGGAATTCTTTCAAGTGCCATAACCGCACATGCGCCAGCCGCTTCGGCGATTTTTGCCTGCTTGGGAGTCGTAACATCCATAATTACTCCGCCTTTCAGCATTTGCGCAAGGTTCTTGTTGAGTTCAAATCTTTTGTTTTCCATAATAACTAATCCTCATACACAATTTGGAATACACTGTATTCCTACTATTTTTATAGGTTTTACCTGTTATCTGAAAAGATACCTCAATTGTCCCGAAAATTCCATACGCATAATTGCCAAAGTTTACAATCGCTTCTGCCTTTTTTTATTTTAAATAACCAAATGCTTCTGATATAATGTCCCTCGAAAACGGCTCATTCACAT
>CAVHKC010000105.1:4527-5470 GCA_963636455.1 Ruthenibacterium lactatiformans | reverse complement strand
AGATGCCTATTATTATCGCTTTATACGGCGTAATCAGATTTCTGCCCAATCATATACCCAAGTTTGCGCAGTATTTTGAAAATATCGTAAATACAATAAACCAGTCAGGCATTGATGTAACATCAATTTCGACCGACACAAAATATATATCTGCCCTTTCTAATTTTGCGGCTGATTCAACAGCAACGCTGTCGGATAAAATCAACACATTGTCAGTTCTTCCCACAAAATATTGGGATACGATGATGAGTGCGTTCAACGGGACAGATCTTACCGTAATACAGGATAATTACAATACTATCAAGCATTTGAATGCATTTTGCGGTATTGATTTAAGCCAGACACCATGGACACAGGTCACAGGCGGCGGAATAGGTATAATAGCCATTTTGATTCCTATCATTGCAGGTTTCGGACAGTGGCTTTCGTTCCAGCTTACGCAAAATAAGGTTTCACAGGCACAGAATGCACAGGCAAACAGAAGCGCCGATCCCATGGATGCAATGAACAATTCCATGAAGACGATGGGCTTTATGATGCCTGCAATTTCAGTTTTCTTCTGCTTCACGATTCAGGCAGGTGTAGGTCTTTACTGGGCGATGGCTTCTTTGTTCCAGGTTGTTCTTCAGATTCTCATCAACAAGCATTACCGCAAAGTTGATATGGAAGAAATGAAAAAACAGAACATGGAAAAAGCGGCGGAAAAGGCAAAGAAGAGACAGGAAAAAGGCGGAGAAAAGGGATCCACAATCGCTGCTGCCGCAAGAATCAACACAAAGAACCTTGATAATCCGGCAAATCAGCCTGCGCCGAATTCCATTGCGGCAAGGGCAAATATGGATGTGTCGGATGTAGGAACAAAATCGAAAAATATTGATCCGAACTCGTTGGCGGCAAAAGCGGGAATGGTTCAGACTTATGAACAGGAAACCGGAGATACGGC
>CAVHKC010000105.1:0-4517 GCA_963636455.1 Ruthenibacterium lactatiformans | reverse complement strand
TACGGCAGCATCTTCAAAGAAAAAATATAAAAAGTAGTAATTTGGGAGGTAGAAATGGATTATCAGGAATTTACCGGCAAAACCGTGGATGATGCGATAACAGAAGCATTAATAGCACTTGAAACGACAAGTGATAAGATAGAATATGAAGTGATCGAAGAAGGCGGAGGCGGGCTGTTCGGAATGTTCAGCAAAGAAGCCAGAATCAAAGCAAGAAAAAAAGAAGCTGACGAAGATACGCTGAAGGTTTTCTTAGACGGAATACTTGAGAAGATGGAGATAGAAGCCGAAACGATTATTGAAATTGATGAAGAAACAAAAAATATTTATGTCAATATCGACGGCGAAGACACAAGAGATTTGATCGGAAGGTGCGGACAGACGTTAGATGCGGTTCAATATCTTGCAGGCATTGTTGCAAACAAGGGAAAAGACGATTATTACCGAGTTAAGCTCGACACAAAAAATTACAGGGAAAGAAGACAAAAAACACTTGAAAATCTTGCAAGAAATGTTGCTTCCAAGGTCAAGAAAACGAGGCGCAAGGTTGTGCTTGAACCGATGAATCCATACGAGAGAAGAATCATTCATTCTTATCTTCAAAATGACAGATTCATTGAAACGAAGAGCCAGGGAGAAGAACCCAACAGAAGAGTCGTTGTTTATTACAAAAGATGATGATGGCGCCGCGGATAACAACGCGGCGCTTTTTGCTTATGGGCAGGTTAAGAGTCTTTACAAGATTAAGCAATGTCGGGATATACTTGCGAAAAAGCGGTATCGCTTGGCTTTGACGCAGTAAAGACAGTTATTAAAAAGTGATTATTATGTATACAACAGATACAATAGCGGCAATTTCAACCGCAGTCAGCAATTCAGGCATAGGAATTATCAGAATCAGCGGTGAAGAGGCGTTTAAAATTATAAAAAAGATATTTGTCGGCGCAAATGGCGGTGAAATAGACCTTTCAAAATCGCACACTGTGCATTACGGAAATATTACTGACGGAGCCGTAATTGCGGATGAAGCACTTGTGCTGATAATGAAAGCACCGCATACATATACAAAAGAAGATGTTGTTGAAATCGACTGTCACGGCGGAGCGTTTGTCATGAGGAAAATCCTGGAGATTGTTCTGAAAAACGGTGCAAGGCCGGCAGAACCGGGAGAATTCACAAAACGTGCTTTTTTGAATGGAAGAATTGACCTTGCCCAGGCAGAAGCAGTGACAGATATTATTAATGCAGAAAATGATTATGCACTGAAAAGTGCCGTAACACAGCTTAAAGGAAGTGTGTCTCAAAAAATAAAGGAGCAAAGAGATGTGCTGCTGGAGCAAATTGCATATATCGAGGCAGCACTTGATGATCCGGAGCATATCGAAATGGAAGAATACGGTGATATCTTGCTTCCGGTTCTTGAGAATATAGAAAAAGAGACAGAAAAACTCATTGATACGGCAGATGACGGCAGAATAATAACAGAAGGAATCCAAACGGTTATTCTGGGAAAACCGAATGTTGGGAAATCCTCGCTTTTGAACGCGCTTTTAGGGCAGGAAAGAGCCATTGTTACCGACATTGCGGGCACAACAAGAGATGCCCTTGAAGAAAAGCTTAAGATAGGCGAGCTGGTTCTTAATATTGTTGATACGGCAGGCATTAGGAATACAGACGATGTTATAGAAAAAATCGGCGTTGAAAAGGCAAAAAAATATGCAGCCGAGGCTGATTTGATTCTCTATGTTGCGGACAGTTCAAAAAAACTTGACGGGGAAGATTTTGAAATCATAGATATAATAAAGGGAAAGAATGTGATTGTCCTTTTGAACAAGAGCGACTTGCAAAGCGTAACAGAAGCAAAACCGATTAAGAAGCTTTTGAATTGCGAAGTGATTGAAACCTCAGTAAAAGAGGGAACAGGAATCGAAGAACTCAGTGAATCCATAAAGAAAATGTTTTTTGAAAGGGATATAGATTTTAACAATCAGGTGTATATCACAAATGCAAGGCAGAAAAATGCGCTCATTGAAGCAAGAGAAAGCCTTAAAAAGGCAATCGAAAGCATAAAAAGCAAAATGCCGGAGGATTTTTACACAATTGATATGATGGCGGCTTATGAAGCATTGGGCACCGTTATCGGCGAAGCGATAGAAGACGACCTTGCGGATGAGATATTTTCAAAATTCTGCATGGGCAAATAAGAAAAAGGCTTATATTATGAATGTTATCAGGGAAGAATATGATATTGCTGTTGTGGGTGCGGGCCATGCCGGCTGTGAAGCGGCGCTTGCCTGCGCAAGGCTGGGCTTGAGAACCATTATTTTTACTGTAAGCATAGACAGCATCGCACTTATGCCGTGTAATCCCAATATCGGCGGAAGCTCCAAAGGGCATCTTGTCAGAGAATTGGATGCACTCGGCGGGGAAATGGGAAAAAATATTGATAAAACATTTATTCAATCCCGAATGCTGAACACCTCAAAAGGACCGGCAGTTCATTCCTTAAGAGCGCAGGCAGATAAGCAGGCATATTCGAAAGAAATGAGAAAAACGCTTGAAAATACGGATAATCTCACACTCAGACAAGCCGAGGTTGCCGAACTTATTGTTGAAGATGGAAAGATAAAAGGTGTTAAAACTTTTTCAAAAGCACAGTACTATGCAAAAGCGGTTATTCTTGCGACAGGCACATATCTGAACGCACGGTGCATATACGGAGATGTAAGTAACTATACGGGTCCGAATGGCCTTCAGGCGGCAACTCATCTTTCAGATTCTTTGCGAAATAACGGGATCGATTTGCGCAGATTCAAGACAGGAACTCCCGCAAGAGTCGATAAGAGAAGTTTGGATTTTTCGAAGATGCAGGAGCAAAAGGGTGATGAAAAGATTGTGCCGTTTTCTTTTTCCACAGATCCGGCCTCTGTTCAAAAGGAACAGGTTTCCTGCTGGCTTACATATACAACAGAAGAAACTCATGATATCATAAGGAATAACCTTGACAGGTCGCCACTCTTTTCGGGCGTAATTGAAGGAACGGGCCCAAGATACTGCCCTTCAATCGAGGACAAGGTTGTGAAATTTCCGGAAAAGAACAGGCATCAGATTTTTGTGGAACCGGAAGGGCTGTATACAAATGAAATGTATCTTTCCGGCATGAGCTCTTCTCTCCCGGAAGATGTTCAATATGCGATGTATCGGACAATGCCGGGGTTCGAAAATGCAAGCATCGTGCGTAATGCTTATGCGATAGAATATGACTGCATTGATGCGAATTTGATAAGGGCATCATTGGAATTTAAGGCGATTGAAGGGCTTTTCAGCGCCGGCCAGTTTAACGGAAGCTCCGGGTATGAAGAAGCAGCGGCTCAAGGGTTCATGGCAGGAGTTAATGCCGCAAGAAAAGTGCTCGGGAAAGACCCCGTGGTTCTGGACCGATCTCAGGCGTATATTGGAGTCCTGATTGACGATCTTGTGACAAAGGAAAACGCCGAGCCTTACAGAATGATGACATCGCGTGCCGAGTACAGGCTCTTGCTGAGGCAGGACAATGCTGATTTGCGACTTACGAAAATTGGCTATGATATTGGTCTTATTAGCAAAGAACGGTACGAATATGTGCAGAAAAAGGCAAAGATAATCAATGATACGGTAAACAGAATCAAAAAAATTCCCGTGGGTGCAAACGAAAAAACACAGGAGATTTTGAGAAAGAACTCAAGCGCAGAGCTGAAAACGGGAGTTATGCTGGCGGATCTTATAAGAAGACCTGAACTTGATTATGAAAAAGTGGCGGAGCTTGACCCGGAATATAAAGAACTGCCGCAGGATATTTCGGAACAAATTAATATAAACATAAAATATGAAGGCTATATCGAAAGACAGCAAAAGCAGGTGGAGAATTTCCTTCGTATAGAAGGAAGAAAGCTGTCGGCGGATATATGTTATCAAAATATTAAAGGGCTTAGGCTTGAGGCAAGACAAAAGCTTGATAAGTTTAAACCGATGTCTGTCGGACAGGCTTCGCGAATATCGGGGGTAACGCCTGCGGATATTGCTGTTTTGCTGATTTATCTTTCCAAAAAGGAGTATGAGGAAGGAAAAAGACTTGAAAAATGATGATGTATTTCAGTGATAATAAGGGGGAATTTTATGGAAAAATATGATTTCAGAAGACTTAGGGAATTTGCCGAAAATACGGAAAATCATGTGAAAATCGGACAAAAAGAGGCAGAACAGTTTGAAATGCTCTGCTCTCTTTTGGTGGAACAAAATCAGATACATAATCTGACATCGATTGTTGATCCGAGGGAGGTCGAGACAAAACATTTCATTGATTCGCTTATGGCGGCGTCAGACATAAAAAAAAGATGTCCGAAAGAAGAGTTTTCTTTGATCGACATCGGCTGCGGTGCGGGATTTCCCGGACTGCCGCTGAAAATAGTTTTTCCCGAAGCCGAATTTGTTTTGGTTGATTCAGTTGGAAAAAAGGTTGATTTTGTGAACAAAACAGC
>CAVHKC010000104.1:0-5478 GCA_963636455.1 Ruthenibacterium lactatiformans | reverse complement strand
AGGTTTAAAAGACAGCGCATTCGGAATCGTGGGGCTTGAAACGGCATTTCCTATTCTTTATACAAAGCTTGTAAAAGAAAATATCATAAGCCTTGAAAAGCTCATAAAGCTTTTGGCAGAAAATCCGCGTAAGCGATTTAATATTTTGCAAAACGGCGATTATACAGTCTGGGATTTGGATGAAAGTTATAAGATAGATTCGAAGGATTTCTTATCGATGGGAAAGGCAACGCCGTTTACAGGCATGGAAGTTTCAGGCAAATGCATGCTCACGGTCTGCGGCGGGAAGGTTATTTACAGCAGTCTGAATATTTGACAGGTGCTTATTCCTGATGGGGTGCGCCTGTAAAAAATAAAAAAACCAAAGACAGCAATAAATATATAAGAATATAAACATTTATAGTCATATAAACAAAGCAGAAGGATGATGAACACCCGAAATTTACCGGTTGAGTTTGCGAAGAAATTAATACTGCCTGCAGCGGCAGGCTAAGAAAAGGCAGCAGACTGAAAAAATTGCGGGAGTGTGCAGGTAACATGGAGGATAAAATGGCGAAAAACACAGATTTAAAAAAGATACTTATCATAGGCTCGGGGCCTATTGTAATCGGTCAGGCAGCGGAATTTGATTATGCGGGAACGCAGGCCTGCCTTGCGCTCAAGGAAGAAGGGTACAAAGTCATTCTTTGCAACTCAAATCCGGCAACAATCATGACGGATACGCAGATTGCGGACAAGGTTTACATGGAGCCTTTGACGCTTGAATATATTGCGAAAATTTTAAGACATGAAAGACCGGATGCGATTGTCCCGGGAATCGGAGGACAGACAGGCCTTAATATGGCAATGCAGCTTGAAAAGAAAGGAATTTTGAAAGAATGCGGAGTGAAGCTTTTGGGCACAAGCTCCGAGTCTATCGAGCGTGCCGAAGACAGGGAACTTTTCAAAGAAATGTGCCAATCGATTGGAGAGCCCGTAATCCCTTCGGAAATCACATATAACATCGAAGAAGCAAGGAAAGCGGCGCAGGATATCGGATATCCGGTGGTTTTAAGACCTGCATTCACGCTCGGCGGAACAGGCGGAGGATTTGCAGACAACGAAGAAGAACTTGAGGAGATTGCCGTGAATGCATTCAGGCTTTCGCCAGTTCATCAGGTACTTGTCGAAAAAAGCGTTAAAGGCTACAAAGAAATCGAATTTGAGGTCATGCGTGATTCAAATGACCACGCAATAACAATATGCGGCATGGAAAATGTTGATCCGGTAGGCGTTCACACGGGCGATTCTATCGTTGTGGCACCGATATTAAGCCTTAACGAACACGACCTTAAAATGCTGAACGACAGTGCGATAAAAATAATCAAGGAACTTAAAGTCGAGGGCGGCTGCAATGTTCAGTTTGCGCTTAATCCCGAATCAAGCGAATATTTCCTGATTGAGGTTAACCCCCGTGTTTCAAGGTCTTCGGCGCTTGCATCGAAGGCTTCGGGATATCCGATTGCACGTGTTACTGCAAAAATCGCTGTGGGCATGGCACTCGAAGAAATTCCTGTTGCGGGAGGCACTGCGGCAATCGAGCCGAGCCTCGATTATATTGTTGCAAAATTCCCGAGGTTCCCTTTTGATAAATTTCAAACCGCACCTAACACGCTCGGAACGCAGATGAAGGCAACGGGCGAGGTTATGGGAATCGGCTCCAATCTTGAAGAATGCATGTTAAAGTCAGTGCGTTCGCTTGAAACCGGAGTATGCCACTTCCGCCTTGAAAAATTCGACAAATACACAGATGAGGAATTGTTTGAATATATAAGGAAGTTCAGGGATGACAATATCTATGCGGTATTTGAACTTTTAAGAAGGGGAGTTTCGATCGAAGCAATCCACAAGATAACGATGATTACTGAGCTTTTCTTGGAAAGCTTTGCAAAAATCGTCGATATGGAAGAAGAACTTGCGCAAAATCCTGAAAATGCCGAGGTTTTGAAGAAAGCAAAAATTATGGGCTTTTCGGACAAATATATCGGGAAGCTTTGGAATGCAGAAGAAACAAAAATTTATGCAATGCGCAAGGAAAATAAAATCACTCCCGTGTTCAGAATGGTAGATACACTGCATACGGGAAAATATATTGCATATCTTTATTCGTCATATTCGGGCAAAAATGATTCAATACTTTCGGATAAGAAAAAGATTGTTGTTTTGGGCGCAGGCCCGATAAGAATCGGCCAGGGAGTGGAATTTGATTATTCAAGCGTGCATGCCGTGCAGACTATACGCCGTGCGGGATATGAATCGATTATCATAAACAACAATCCGGAAACGGTTTCAACCGATTATACAACAGCAGACAAGCTCTATTTTGAGCCGCTTACCGCAGAAGATGTGATGGCAATAATCGATTTTGAACAGCCCGAAGGCGTCATAGCAACACTCGGCGGGCAGACAGCCATAAACCTTGCAAGGCCGCTTGCAGACAGGAAAGTAAAGATTATCGGCACAGACTGCGACTCAATCGAAAAAGCCGAAGACAGGGATATTTTTGAAAAAGTTCTTGATAAGCTTGAAATTCCCAAGCCTGAAGGATATGCGGTAATCCGCATTGAAGACGGGCTTAAAGCCGCAAACAAGATAGGCTATCCCGTGCTTGTCCGCCCTTCATTTGTCCTTGGCGGAAGGGCAATGCAGATTGTCGCAAATGATGAACAGCTTAAGCATTATCTGAAAACGGCTGTTGAAATCGATGCCGAAAAGCCTGTTCTCGTGGACAAATATATTCAGGGAAAAGAAGTTGAAGTCGATGCAATCTGTGATGGAATTGATGTTTTCGTTCCCGGAATCATGGAGCTTGTGGAACGCACAGGCGTGCATTCGGGCGATTCGATAAGCGTTTACCCGTCCTTTTCGATATCTGATAAGGTCAAAGGGATAATTTTGCAGTATACAAAGAAGCTGGGACTTGAAATAGGAATTATCGGGCTGTACAACATTCAGTTTATTGTGGATTCCGAAGACAGAGTCTTTGTTATAGAGGTTAATCCGAGGTCTTCGAGAACCGTTCCGTTCCTTTCAAAGGCAACGGGATATTCGCTTGCAGACATAGCAACGGAGGTAATTCTCGGAAAATCGCTTAAGGAACAGGGAATCTTCTGTTTGTATCCCGAAGAGAAGAAGAGATATTACGTTAAGGCTCCGGTGTTCAGCGCAAATAAAATCAAAGGAATGGATTTTTATCTTTCGCCGGAGATGAAGTCCACGGGTGAGGCCATAGGATATGATGACACGCTGACCCGTGCACTTTATAAGGCATTGCAGGCTTCGGGAACGAAGGTCAAAAACTACGGCACTGTTTTTGCGACTTTTGCTGGAAATGACAAGGAGGAAGCACTTCCTTTGATTCGAAGATTTTATAATCTGGGATTTAATATCGAAGCAACAGAAGGCACTGCGGAATACCTTAAAGAGCATGGCATCAGAACAAGAATTTTGAAGAAAATAAGCGAAGGCAGCAATGAAATTTTGGATTCCATCAGACAGGGCCATATTGCATATATTTTAAATACAAGAAATATAAGCAATGCAGACCATGAAACAGACGGACTGCTTATCAGGCAGTGTGCCGCCGAAAACAATGCCACTATTTTCACTTCTCTGGATACGGTGCGGGTGCTGCTTGATGTGCTCGAGGAGATGACACTTACCATTTCTACAATTGATGCGTAGATGTATGTTGGACACATAAAGCTTTATAAATATAAGTACAGATACTTCATGCGAATACCGCATATTTCTGCACGGCAACGACAACTTCTAAATTCAGCTCATGTGCAGATTTTTAAGTCCCTTCCTGCGGAACTCGGGCAGCTGCCTCTGAAATGTTCATCGATGCAGCTGCCCTCAGACAGTCCTCGGAAGTGACATCTGCCCATGGCTTCATTAAGAAGTTTCGGCTTATCATGCAAAAATATGCGTTCCGCATGAAGTACCGTGACTATATGTCAAATATGCGGTTTGGTATTCTATATTTAGATTGAATGGAGTATAATGGCTGAGGCTTTCAGAAAACAAAGCCGCAGACCTAAGACATAGTGCAGTCTTTAAGCGTCTGCAAAATATAAAAAAGCAGGAATTTTTATGGAATTGATTGTTTGTGTGGTTGTAAGCAACAAAGAACTTGCACCGAATGTTTTTGAGATGGTTTTGAAATGCCCTAAGAATGCGGATCTTCTGCCGGGGCAGTTTGTGAATATTAAGATTGACGGGCTTTATTTGAGACGCCCGATTTCGGTATGTGATGTGCAGGGTGCAGAATTTAAAATCATATACAAGGTTGTGGGCAAAGGAACGAAGCAGCTTTCGGAGCTTAAGCCTGAAGCAAGGCTTGATGTGCTTTCGGGCTTGGGAAACGGCTATGATTTGGAAAAGTCTGGCAAAGAGCCGCTTCTTGCTGGCGGAGGTGTGGGCGTTCCGCCTCTTTATTATCTGGCAAAAGAGCTTATAAAACGGGGCAGAAAAGTCCATGTTGTTTTGGGATTCAATACCAAAGAAGAAATTTTTTACGAAAACGAATTCAAGACGCTTGGCTGTGAAACGCAGGTTGCAACGGCAGACGGAAGCTATGGGGTAAAAGGCTTTGCAACGGATGCTTTCCCCGATGATTATTCATATGTATATACCTGCGGTCCTGAGCCTATGCTTAAGGCGGTTTATAAATCAATAAAAACAAGCGGGCAGTTCAGCTTTGAAGAACGCATGGGGTGCGGATTCGGTGCATGCATGGGATGTTCGTGCAAAACGATAACAGGGTACAAGCGCATTTGCAAGGACGGTCCTGTTTTGTCAAAGGAGGAAATATTATGGGAAGATTAAGCGTTGACTTGTGCGGAATCAAGCTTGACAATCCGGTAATCCCCGCATCGGGAACCTTTGGCTACGGATATGAATTTGCTTCGCTTTATGACATAAATATTCTGGGAACATTTTCTTTCAAAGGAACCACAAAAGAGCCGAGATTCGGAAACAAAACGCCCAGAATTGCCGAGGCACCGAAAGGGATGCTAAATTCCGTGGGGCTTCAAAACCCGGGCGTGGAAAAGGTTATTTCCGAAGAGCTTCCCAAGCTTGAAAAGGTCTTCAAAAAGCCTATTATGGCAAATGTGAGCGGATTTTCGGTTGACGAATATGTATACACGGCAAAGAAGCTTGACGCATGCGGCCAGGTCGGCTGGATAGAGCTTAACATAAGCTGCCCCAATGTTCACGGCGGCGGAATGAGCTTCGGAACCGACTGCAAAAATGCGGCAGAAGTGACAAAGGCAGTAAAAAAAGAAATCAAGAAGCCATTGATAGTGAAGCTTTCACCCAATGTGACGGACATAACAGAAATTGCAAAAGCAGTCGAGGGTGCAGGCGCCGACGCCATAAGCCTTATAAACACGCTTATGGGTATGCGGATAGATTTGAAAACAAAAAAGCCTG
>CAVHKC010000103.1:0-5493 GCA_963636455.1 Ruthenibacterium lactatiformans | reverse complement strand
AACTGTACCTGATTTCTTTTGGTGTAATGATATCTCCTGTAGAAATATCAATCTTTAATGGTGTGATTACACCGTCAAATTTCGTTTCCATACTTACACGAACGCCGGGATAGTCTGCTTCCTCCATGATTTCTGTTATCCGTTTAATGCGAAACAAAACACCATCGTCTAAAGGAACTGATATGATTTTTGATATGATCGTTTTTACTTCTGCTGCACTGACATTAGCACCTTTTATGGTAGTATCGATATCCATGGTGGCTCTGGCATCCAAACCAACCATTGCTGCCACCAGCATTCCGCCTTTTAATATAAACCTATCTCTATACTCCGATAAAGAAATTCGTTCTAAAAAACGTTCCATCATATAATTCCGCATCAAAATCTGAGCATCTGCAGATTTTTTCTTTGAAAGATTCCGAATCAGGTCTTTTAACTGCCTTGCTGTTGTTATCATTTAAAGCAGCACCTCCAAATATGGTCTAAGTATGTTTTCAACATGAAACATAGCTGCGTATTTCATAAGCATCCGCAGGTTTTTGTCCGTGCGTCCGACATATCGCTTTAGTGCATCCTGAAAAACTTGTATCTCTATATTTTTCCTGCTGCGAAGCAGATCACAAATTGTCCGTTCCATGTCATAAACAGGAACAGCATGACCAAATGATGTCTGCATGGTTGTAATTCCTGCCTCGTGTAATTCCTTTTTTATTGTATATACCTTAAAACCTTCTTCCTGCAAACGACTGGGATTATAACCGGTTCTTACGGTTACAGCATATTTTAAAGGCTCTCTGTCTGTTAAATCGTGAAAAAACAAAGCGGTTTCATGAGAAAATACGGCCTGTTCACAGCGCAAATGCAGAATATACATGGTATCTGTCCATGAATCCGGTGACACATACACACCATGAGCAGCCTGTTCTAATCCCCGTTCCTTCACATATCCATAAAATACAGTTTTGCTGATTCCGTTATTTAAGACTTGAAAAGTCTGAATGGTTCCCCCATATTCATTCATCAATGAATCTAATTTTTCAAATTGAGTCATATGGTTTTTCTCCTTTCATGCTAATATTATATTTGATATTAGCATGAAAGTAAAGATAAATAACATTGCATTCTCTGCAGCATTTTTGAAATTCCGCTTTTCCAGCTGCTGCTTTTCTTCCTCGCACTCCAGGATATAGATTTTTCTATTTTAAATATGACGGAACCGTCTTTATCACAAACTGTCGCCAAGCTGTCTAAGCTCAGCAATTGCATCTTCATTGTGGCAAATATAATCACATCTGCTTCTTGCACTTCCGTTTATAATTACAATTTTCATTATCAATCAGCCTCCTACCGTAAATATGTTTGTAGCCTTACATATTTTCTATAAATCAGTTAGTCTTTTTAGATAGAAGTGATCCATTGTTCCGTGAAGAACACATGACGGTTTCTCTATTTCTTTAAATCCCATCTTCTCATATAACTTCATTGCAACCGTCAGATTGCTGTGAGTTTCAAGATATAGTTTTTTATAGCCAGCATCATTCGCCCATGCTTCTGCCACTGCAACCAGTTCCTTGCTGTATCCTTTGCCTTTTGCAGAATCATCCAGATACAATTTCTGCATTTCGGCGCAATCTTCTATTCCATTAAATTCAGCTATTCCAACGCCGCCTATTACCCGATCTGCTTCATCTAATGCAATAAAATAGCACCTTTTTGCAGGTATGCTGTTGTAATATGCACTCAAATGATCAAGTTCCGGATCAAAATATGCAGTTCCTGGAGCGTTCAGATTCAGTCTCTCCAGATTAGTGCGTACAATCTTTGCGATTGCTTCATCATCAGACGCATCTATTCTTCTGTATTTTAGCATTTCATTTTCCCATCTTTCTGTTTGCCTTTATCCCGCAAAAGCATCCTCCGCTGTGTTCTTTGAATTTTATTTATCAAGCCACTGCCTTTTTTCTGCAATTTTCGGGATATCGATTCCTTCTGTTTTGAATATATGACAGGTATTGTTCCATAATTTCAGCATATGATCATCATGCTCCCGTCATTTACCTGGCACTCCTTAAGCTCTTATATATCTCATCTGCAAAGATTCCAAGCACCTGCCGCTTCATTTCGTCATTCGCGAAAAGAAGTCCTGATTCTGCGAAAGCCCCTCGATCAAGGCTTCATCAATATCATCAAAGTAAGAAAACTCGAAATCCTTCTGCGTGTTGTTTTTTGCGCTGACCTTGAGCTTTTCAGACTTCATCAGGATATCTCTGATCTGAAGCATTGCTTTCACAACCACATCGCTGTCGTAATTCCTGCCTGTGCGGCTGTTGATTTCATCGATAATTTCCGAAAGCCTCTTTTCCTTATCTTCCGTCAGACCAAAATTTTCCGCTGTCGGAAGCTTCACGACAGGGTCTGCAACCAAATCGGGCTTCTTGTGCTCTTTTTCCTTCTTCTGAACAAAGTTTGTTGCCTTGATTTTTCCGTCCAGATTGAAGCCTCCTCCAGGGTGTTTGATATTGATATAAGCCAAAAGATATACGACAAAGTTATATTTTTTGTGCAAATCAGGATCTTCAAAGCTTGATGCCTGCAGCAAAAATTCATAGAAGCGGACAAAGCTTCTCATATCAGCCACGCACTGACGCTGTGTTTCAATCTCATAATGCTCAATCAGCCGCTTGCTCTTCTGGAGGAAGAATGTCAGCCTCTGCTTTTGATTTGCGGTCACTTTTTCGCCATAAAGGATATCATTGGCAGCTTCTATGTCACCGGGGTCCAAAATACAATATGCATCAATCTTGGCTTCCAGGTCATAAACAGCACTCGGCGTTACGGAATTTGCAAGCAATGTCGTTGTGTAATATGGCGCAAATGCCGACTTGATATCCTCGTAGCTGTTCACAAAGTCTAAGACAAAAGTCTTTTTATCATATGGCGGACAGATACGGTTTAAGCGGGAAAGCGTCTGCACCGCATTGACGCCTTTCAATTTCTTAAGCACATACATTGCGCAAAGCTTCGGCTGGTCAAATCCTGTCTGATATTTATTTGCCACCAAAAGCACTTGGTATTTATCAGTATCAAATTCCTTTGTAAGACGGTCTTCCGAAAAGCCGTTCATCAGGGTTTCCGTATATTCTTTCTCATCATCAGGAAGCTTCACATTGCCCGAAAAAGCCACCAAAGCATGAATGCCCTCATAGCCCTTCTTTGCAATGTAATCTTCAAATGCTTTGCAGTATTTTACTGCGCTTTGGCGGGATGCCGTAATCACCATTGCCTTTGCCTTGCCTTCAAGCTCCGCCATAACGGTCGTTCTGAAATGCTCTGCAATAACTTCCACACGCTGTGCGATATTCGTGTCATGCAGCTCAATGAAACGGGCAATCTGCCGTTTGGCTTCATTGCTTTTGCAGCGCGGGTCTTCTTCAATTTCTTTGTTGATCCGATAAAATGTCGAATATTCCGTATAATTTTGAAGCACATCCAGGATAAAGCCTTCTTCGATTGCCTGCTTCATGGAATATACATGGAATGCTTCCTTCTGCCCCTTTGTATTTTGGTGTCCGAAAAGCTGGATTGTCGTGGGCTTCGGCGTTGCCGTGAATGCAAACATGGAAACATTTGCCTGCTTGCCGTTCCGCTTGATTTCGCTCGAAATCATATCTTCCACATCGGCTTCTGTGTTTTCTCCGGAACCCAGCGTCATGGTGATTGCCGCCATGTCCTTGCCCGCTGTCGAAGAATGCGCCTCGTCAATGATGACAGCAAAGTGCTTATTCTTGAGGTTTTTCACGCTGTCTATGATATATGGAAACTTCTGAATCGTTGTTGCGATGATCTTTGTGTTGCCATTCAGGGCAATGGCAAGGTCAGCCGAAACGCACTTATCGTCCATCACTCGAATAAGCCCTGCCTTGTGCTCCATTCCCATGATTGCTTTTTGAAGCTGCCTGTCTACAACAACACGGTCTGTGACAATCACAACATTGTCGAAGATTATTTTGTTATCGGCATCGTGCAGCGAAGTCAGCCGATGCGCAAGCCATGCGATGGAATTTGTTTTGCCTGAGCCTGCGCTGTGCTGAATCAGGTAATTCCGTGCCGTGCCGTTTTCACGCACATCAGAAAGCACCTTGCGGATAACATCCAGCTGATGATAGCGTGGGAAGATAAGATTTTCCGAATGCTTCACTTTCCCTGTCTTCTCATCTGCCTTTTCTTTTACTTCCACAAAGATGAACTTGCTTATCAAATCAAGAATCGTATCCTTTGTGAGAATGTCCTCCCACATATAAGACACGCTGTACTTGTCTTCAAATATCGGATTTCCCGCACCCGCCGTGACTCCGCAGCCGTTTCCCATGTTGAATGGCAGGAAGAATGTCGCCTCGCCTTCAAGCTTGGTGGTCATGTATACTTCTTCCAAATCCATGGCAAAGTTCACAAGCGTTCCCGCTTTAAAGCGGAAGAGCCTTGTTTTAGGATTACGGTCTGTGCGGAACTGATAGATTGCATCCTGATAAGACTGGCCTGCGGCATTGCATTTCAGCTCAAAAGCCATGATTGCCAAGCCGTTTAAGAAGATAACAACATCAATTCTTTCCTTGTCGCTTGCCCAGACTTCCTCCATCACGGAGAAAATGTTCTGACTGTATTTCCTTGTAAGCTCCGGATTAAAAGCAGTCGCAGGCTTGGTATACATCAGCTCAATCTTCTGATTGGAAAGCTCAATGCCGTGCTTCAAGACTTCAATCAGACTGCCCCTTGTCTTGGTTGTCTCCGCATTGATGAAGCTTATAAGCGTCTCTTCCAGGTCGTCTTTGTAAATTTTGCGAAGGTAATCCATGGTATCCGGCTGCGTGTCGTCTAAGAACTTGAAGAGCATTTCACGGTCTATTGCATAATAGCGGTCAAAGTTTGAAGCCTTGCGCACCACGAAACCGTTGTCTTTTTCCAAACGCTCCAAAAGGAACTTCTGATATTCCTTTTCGGAAAGTACAGACTTATGAAGCACGCTCTTGCAGTAATTGGCACTTCTTTGCAAAGCTCCGTCTTTACTTGGCTGATCTTTATGAAGCTCGGCTATCTTATTTTCTTTCATTTGTTTTTCTCCTTAGCTTTGATTCTCAATGTCATCGCCGTTTAGGTAAAAGCAAATCGCCCTTGTCGGTGCAAGCGGTACTTTCATATCAGTACACTTGCACTCATAGCAAACATGCTCGGCAATGGTCTTCTCACATATCTGCCGTGCTAACGACTGATCTTCAAAAAAGTACATTCACTTGCCGCATTTATGTTTTTCGAGCTTGCTTTCTTCGATCGATAAACTCGTATAACTTGATTTTTCCCTCGAAATCTGTTTCGTGTTCACCTGTACCATCCGCCCATTCTAAGCATTTGTTGGTATCTGCTTCTTGCCCGTCGCATATTCATAAATCATAGATTTCTTGAATTCCTCAAGAATTCCAAGTTGCTCCGTTTTTGTAG
>CAVHKC010000102.1:4047-5514 GCA_963636455.1 Ruthenibacterium lactatiformans | reverse complement strand
GGATAAATATATGTAGGAGAAAATATCATGGATTTAAAAGAAGCAATTTACAATAGGCGCTCTGTAAGAAAATATACCGACAAACCCATATCAGATGAAGATATAAAAGAAATAATGGAAGCTGGAACCATGGCTCCTTCAGGCATGAATATGCAGCCGTGGCATTTTGTGGCAATTAAAAATCCCGATGCAATAAATGAGCTCAAGGGCTTTATGGCCGCCGGCGTAAGCTCCTTTGTTCCGCATCTTGAAAAAAGATTTCCGACTCACCCCGAAGTTGTAAAAGAAACCGCAAGCTTCATCGAAACTTTGGGCGGAGCGACATTTTGCGTACTTGCTTTCATAAGAAAGCCTGATTATGACAAGAGCTTATCGACTATCACGCAAAGCGTTGCCGCTGCAATCGAAAATATGCTGCTTATGGCATATTCAAAAGGGATTGCTTCCTGCTGGCTTACAGCACCCAATGAGGTTGGCGCAACGCCTGCAATACATGAAAGATTTGCTCCCGACAAAGGTGATTTTGTTGCACTCATAACTTTCGGTTATCCGCAAGCTGTGCCAAAAGCACCCCGCAGGCACAACGAAGACAGAATCGAATATATTTTTTAAGAAAAAAACTGCCGCACAAACCATGCGGCAGTTTTAGTTTATTTAATTGTTTTATTTTCTTTATTGTGCTGCCTTTGCAACCACGATTGGAATCAGGTAGTAGCACCATGAACCGTAATATGCCTGAGGAATGTATGTTTGAAGCCATTTGTACTGGCCCATTGCCTTAAACTCGGCAAGCACTTCTTCTGCCGCAGATGCCATCTGCTCTGCATACTTTGAACTTCTCCAAACTCCCATTGCGGTTTCCTGGTTTTGGTAGCCGTCTTTTTCATCCTGGAACGAATCAAGCCAGCCTTTGTTCGGCGTTTCGTCCGGTCCGTAGCCTCTTCGCACGGAGCCGTCGCCTCCGCCGTAATTTCCGTCAACAGCCTTATAAACTTTGCCGTCATAATCGGTTACGCAGACGCATATATGTGACGCCGCATAATATTGGTCATGCGGGTTGTAATACACAACGAGGTCACCCCTCTGCGGCGTTGTCTGTGAAGCTTCAATCCATTGCCATGAGCCGTCCTGACTTATGTGACCCGTAAAATCCGAAACCTCTTCCATTTTGAGGTCCGTCCTTCTTGTATCAACAGGCACCGTGATTCCAAGTGCGGTAACAGTTCCTCCCGGAGTCAGCGGTCCTCTTAAAACCTGACCGTCTTTGCAATAATATAACTTTCCGTCAATTTCTGACCATCCGTCTTCGGCACTTTCTAAGCTTACAGCTTTTGCCGCATCGCTTATATCGAGATTTTGTTCATCTGATGATGTTTCTTCCTCGGCATTTTCGGCTGCGCTTGTTGTTTCTGCAGCAGCTGTTTTGTTTTCTTTTGCGGATGTAGTTGTTTCTGTTTGATTCAAATC